>NZ_VPDH01000023.1:0-49859 GCF_013417785.1 Acinetobacter sp. YH12227
CAGCAGGGGTGTCATCGGGTCGTCATCCACCGCATCCGAGGCCAGATAGCTGTTTTCGACATCCCGTTCCAGCAGGCCTTGCCGTTCCAGATAGCGACCCACCCGGTGGGCGATGGTGTGCGTCAGCTGGGTGAGCTCTGGGCTGGTCGGCGCCTTGACCCAGCGGAAACGCGCTGAGCCGTGGGATTGCTCGACATACACACCGTCGAGAAACAGCATGTGGAAGTGAACATTCAGATTGAGCGCCGATCCAAAACGCTGGATCAGGGTGACCGCGCCCGTCTTGGCCACTTGGTGGGTATGGCCCGCTTTCTTGACCAGGTGCGTGGCAATGACGCGGTAAACGATGCCCAGCACCCACCCCATGATCTCGGGCCGGCTGGCAAACAGGAAACGCAGCTGAAACGGGAAGCTCAACACCCACTGACGCATGGGTTGTTCAGGCAGTACTTCATCAACCAGCAAGGCGGCACTTTCGGCCATCCGCCGCGCCCCACAGCTCGGGCAGAAACCGCGACGCTTACAGCTGAAAGCGACCAGGTGCTCGGCGTGGCAAGACTCGCAGCGAACCCGTAGAAAGCCATGCTCCAGCCGCCCGCATTGGAGAAATTCTTCAAATTCCCGTTGCACATAGCCCGGCAATTCCTTTCCCTGCTCTGCCATAAGCGCAGCGAATGCCGGGTAATACTCGTCAACGATCTGATAGAGAAGGGTTTGCTCGGGTCGGTGGCTCTGGTAACGACCAGTATCCCGATCCCGGCTGGCCGTCCTGGCCGCCACATGAGGCATGTTCCGCGTCCTTGCAATACTGTGTTTACATACAGTCTATCGCTTAGCGGAAAGTTCTTTTACCCTCAGCCGAAATGCCTGCCGTTGCTAGACATTGCCAGCCAGTGCCCGTCACTCCCATTCAGTACTTAATGAAAGCTACGGAACAACTAATAAATTTTATGGTTTGCATCTCACCCAAGAAGAAGCAGAAAAAACCATCCCGAAATTATTAGAACGTACTCAAAAGTATTTAAACCATAAAAAAGGTTAATACCCTTGCGTTGATCAGCTAATTGATCAACTGCTGGCTTTATAAACGCAAACGATGTTTTTTTAGTTGATTAAAATAATCCAAAACTTAATTTTGATAATTCAGCACCCATAATTCTACTAATGCATTTCCATCAAGCCTTAATTCAAACCATATTCAATTAACAATGAATTAACACCACTACGGCGTTATTTCTTAAATGTGGTATATGGCTTTACCCACCCCCTACTCGTCTATGGCTAATTGTTCCAGTGTCAGTCAAAAAATGAAATATAATTCATTCTCAAAAATGAGAATCTGTTCACAAATGGGAACGCGAAGCAGCCTTAATTTTAAAAATACCAGTTCATCTAGACTAAATTTGAGTAAGTCTGATTAATATTGAATAAAAAACCTAAGTTTTTCGCCGTATGTTTTAATCTTCAATGGTTTAACTTTAATGAAATTTTTTTTAAATAAACTAATTTAGTGGATTTTGACCGTTATAATGGTTTTATCTCGAGGCATATTGCCTTAAACTTGGAGCCGTGTGATATTAAAACTATCTAGTATCTTTTCTCATGAAGCTAGGATTGAATCCCTTGTTATTCAATTTGAAGCCGATTATCAAACTGCACTAAAGCAAGGTTTAGATATTTACTTTGGCGTTGGCTATGCAACTAATGAGGATAGTCAATCTATACAGGCGTATCTTGTGAAAGATAAGGAGATTTATAAAAAGCATTACTGGAGTTGGGAATACCCAAGAACACCACACAAAATTGAAAAAACTAAAGCTGAGCACCGCCATTGGTTAAACCTAGCTGATGTACGAAACGCTGCGCTCGAGGCGAATATTACAAATGAAGCAGATCTACAATCTGTTTTACAACGTTCATTCGCTACAATATAAAAAGGTAATCTAAATGATAAAAAAAAGTGTGGGTTTTGAACGTGCTTCTGATGTTCAAGCCATCGTTTACTCAGTAAATGATGGATCTGCAGTTTTTGTCGTACCAAATGGCTTTGTGGTGCTGGAGGTTCCATTGTCACAAACTCAAGCCGAGTACTTCAAGATGTATGAGAAGTCACCTAATGTATTTGTGTTGCACGGTAAGGCAAAATTCCATTACGTGTGTGATTGTGAAGTTGAACTGGTTGGCTTTAGTATAGAAAAATCTAAGCTAACAAATCAATTGGTCAATCCAAGCTTATTTAGCCACATTGATAAACCTGCAGTCAGTATAGATTGCGTCTATGATGATATGTCTGCACCAACTATAAGCCCTGGCTTTTATTGTTAATTAGCTGGTATAAAAGTAGCCCGAAATTCGGGCTTTTAATTTGTCTGAAGACAAGTTATTTCAACTCGCACGGCGCTTTAATTCTGATGTTATTTGCCCAAGAAAAAACATCCGAACCTTTTTGTGGGAAAGGCTGACTCTTAGAATACTGCAACCAACACACCGAATTATGGGTTGGATCTTGTGCCTTACGTTTTTCACGTAATTTAATCAGGCTTTCTCTTAACGCTGCAGTATCGTATTTTGGATCAAGTGACATAAAACCTACCGCAAACAGATCCGCATAAGATTCTCGCCATAGTTGCGTTTTACCGCTACTTTCAGCGGTTACAAAGGTAGATACATCATCCATCTTTACTTTGGACCGATCAGACGGCGCAATTGAATTTAATGCTTTAAGTGGCTGGCCAAGTTCACCAGGCACATCGGTCGCACGATCTAAACAGTGAGATAACTCGTGCGCTAATATCAGCATTTCCCAATCGTTGTAGCTTACATCGGTTTTTGCTTCTTTATACATGGTGTTCATGCTGGTTTTAGACATATTCACCAGGCAATATCCTGTACTAGATCTTAATGAAGCTGGAGAAGCTTGCGGTATATCTAAGGAAGTTAAAGCCCAACTTTCGTTAAAGTCACCTAACACAAGTGGCGCGTTGTAGTTTTCCTTGGCAAACTTTTGTAGTTGATTGAAGTTACTACCCGGTACCATCGCAGCAATATGGTCATGGTTGAACTGTTTCTTTTCTAGCGTTTTGAAACACCATATAAAACCATATGACAGTAGAAACATTAGGAATGGAACAACAGCAACAGAGAGCATAAGTAGCATAAAGTTTTCGTCTAGTCGCTTGGTTCGGTCTTTGGTCTTAATATAAGGTGTTGCCAAGCACCAGCTGAGCACTACTGTCATCAAGATTAAAATAACAAGAAAAGTCATGGTGTAGCCAACTGGTTGAATAAACGTAAAGGCAATCCACGCAAAACAAGTTAGGACGGTTAAGGTCCACAAAATGATGTTTAAAATGATTTTTGTTTTCACGCCGTTGGCATCCCTAATCTATAAAAATAAATGTGGCCCATTAAACGGGCCATATTGAGTCTGTTCTCTTCATCATCGCCAATGTGGTCGATATAAATATATTAATAAACCATCAAAGCTAAAAACTTTTCTTAAAAATTTAAGATGCCTGCACACCAGGATAATCGTTGTAGTTGCCATCAATAAATTGATTGGTAGATTTACTGACATCATCATACCAAATCGGCATGCATTTCGACTTGTCAGTTTGATCGATGGCCATGTATGGAAGTCCTAATTCGTTTTGAATCAATTCAGCATCCATAAATGGCTCAAGAACCTTCATAGGAATGGAAAACAAACACTCAACATACCCATTATCATGAATGACCTTCCGGCTGGCTTTAGAAGCACTGTCAAAGCGCAATGCATTCCACAAGTGAGAAGCTTCATTGATGGTATGTGGTTGTTTTAGGTAATTAGGATTTTCAGACGCATAGATCGACAGTGTATTCACATCAATCATCAGCTTAAGTACACCTGAACCGACCATATGTTCAATCGGTATATACAGCATGATAGCGCCGTATCCTAAGCTTCGTTTTTTAGCATCTGGATGTTCACCAATACCACCAATAACGCTATGAATAAGAATAGGTAGAGTTGTGTTCATTTTATAAACCTTTCAATAGTTTTATATCTCTTTATACATTTGATACCGCGTATAGCAGATATATAACACGGCGATGTTAATAGAGATTGCATACAGCCATTAATATTGATTAATGACTTCATCCATCACATAAATTGAGTAGTTGTACTGGTCTAAGCGATATTTGCTTTCTTCAGTATGTTCACTGGCCAATGCTTGTAGTTGAGTTTCGTTCATGGAAGAAGCATAGCGGTTACGGATTGATTTAAGCTGGCTCAATTCTAAACGTCCAGTACTCTTGGTCAGATTGCTAACAGTTGTGAATAGATCCTGGTCATATTCTTGCAATTCACCATACAGCCAAGCAAGGTGTTCTGCACTGATGTATGGGTTATTTTTTTCATAGTAGTTTTTCAGTTTGAGTAAACTCAAACCACATATGAACACAGCAACCATAAGGCTAATGACAAGCCCCTCACCGAGTTTAAGTAGGTACAGGAATATAAAGATACTAATCACGCCAATGGCAATAGAGATATATCGCATAGTTTGATTTTGGAACATTTCTAACATGGGCATTACTCACTTTTTGTAATGTTGTTTTGATAAAGATGGTCTATTTGAGCGATGGCAAGTTTCATGCGTTCCGTGGTGCAAGTCAGGTCGTCATCAAAACGATGGTTGAATTCAACAATCCCCTGTTCTTCCATGTCTTGCATTTCACGCTTAGCATTACTTAAGCCTTTTTCTATACCAACCAGATTCAAGTTAAAGAAGTCTTCTAGTAGCTTTTCACTCTCAATGATTTGTTTGAGCTCAGTGACATAGACTTCAGTTTTCTTTTTGCTGATTTCCGCAGCCATCGCATAACGAAAGTTGCCGTTTACAACAACAGTTTTGAGTTCTGGTGAATATTCGTTGTATTCACTTGGAATTCGACTAACGGACTGGACGGCGTGACTCCAGCCATATTTCTGAAAATATTCAATTCCCGTCATGGTATATACCTACGATTGTTCTTTTTTAAGTTCAATAACAGCCAATAACGCTTTGTTTTGGCGTTCCAATTCATATTGTTTTTGGCGGTCTACATTTTGGCGATCGAAAAGTTCTCTAATCTGCTGTTTGTAGTGGTTGTCATAGTACGAATAGGCTTTACGTTCTGCTTTTCTACGTGCAATGCGAACTTTGGGATGCCAGTTGAATTCTTTGTCGTCTGCATAACCCCTCATGAACTCAACCAGTTTGCTATCACCACGCATTTTACAAACCTTAATGAAGCCCATTTCTAAAACTGTAATTGGCGCACGGCGCGGATCTCCAAACTCCCAACGCCGTTTAATCCCAAAGCCACACATCTCTATTTGAACCGTAATCATGGTTTAACCTTTATCAAATGTTTGAGCTTCTGGATCTTCGACATTAAATCTGGACCATCACTTTCATGGTAAACAAGGTGTTCATTAACGAATGTGATAAAAGCATCCAATTCAGTTTGAATCGTTGCCAATTGATTGCGTAACCACTGGCATGTGGCTTCATCTTGTTTTATCGCCGTTTCAAGCAATCCTCTCGCATGTTCATAGGCATTTGCCTCACCTTGCGCCACCATATCTGCAGATGATTTCCAATCGCCCCATTTCTTATTCCAAAAGTCATCGAGCAACTGCAGTAATTTTTCCACTTCCAATTGGTCATCGCTGATGGCTGGTGTTTGCATTTGATAGATAGATTTTTTAGTTTCTACTTCACTTTGCATCCAACCATCACGAAAAGCTTCCCATTTCGCCTGATGCACCCAAGAAGAATAGTTGCCACTGGCCAACAGACTACCGACCACGCCGTATCTATTTTCAAAAGCGCTACGAGCTTCAATTTCTGAAGCAATGTTTTCATTAGTATTTTGCGTATCAATCATGCTGACTATCCCCATGAAGCAAAGGCACTTGTAATGAGATTTTTGTTTCCTTCATCTCATGAAGTTTTTGAATCGCACGTTCTGGATCTATCACCCATGCATCAAAGAGAAGTTGAGTGACAAAAGAAAACTTCTCACCAACTTTGCGGAACGGTGCGCCGTGGCCATTCAGGAATTGTTCAAACACAAGATATTGCTGTTCGATGGCCTGGTTAAGTTCAAACAGGTCAATACAGCCCTCTAGCAAGTTGTACTCACCTGAAGCATTCGGCATAAACATCCATTTACGCTCATGGGTTAAGCCATCTACATGTAGGTAGGCATGTTTGTTGAGGCTAGTCCACTCAGGTTTCATCATGACGTAGGTGTTGTACTCGTCATCTTCAAGATAGTTGTAGTGGGTAGCATCAACGGGTTTCTTTGCTAAAACAGAAATGGCCTGTTCAAGTGTCAGACCGAGAATGAGTGCATGTGGTGTAGTTGATGATTGGTGATCCATTTTCCCTACCCCTTAGATTATCGGGCTAGTCGGTTTAGGACCACTCAAACAAATTTCGTTTTGAACGTGATTGTAGATCTCAGCCAAGTGAGGTCGTGTGCTAAAGAATTGATCTTTTGATGTATCAGAGAGGTTAGCACTCATGATGGTGAGTAGTGCTTCATTTTTGAGTTGCGCTTGAACCGCCGTCTTTAATGCACCATTCAATGAAGCATGCAGATTGTTGAATAGCGAAATAATACGGGCATTCTGATCATTTTTTTTGAAGAAGATAAAATTAACTTCACGTTCACGGAAAAACACCAGCTGATATTCAAGCCCTGATTCAGATAAATCATTCCCCATATCAATCAATGCATCATGTGTCACGGCGAACGCAGCGTATTTTGAATCAAAGTTTTGAAGTGCTTTACTTGAGATTAGATTCAAACTTACTTTGCCTTGAATCGGCACACATTGGCTCAGTTTCTTAGCCAAGTAATGTGCAGCAGCCATGTGATGTGATCCACCAGCATTTTGAACAAAAATCTTAGGACTCCAGCCATAGATAAAAAATTGATCAGTGGTTGTATCTGGAGAGTTCAATAAACGGATTTCTGGCCATAACAACATTCGTTCTAAATTTTCCATACTCACATCACTAATGTAATCAGGGCATGCGTTTTTTACAAAATCATCAATGCTACGGTACTGGCTTAAATCCGACTTGGAATTTGAGAACCCCCCAATTTCAGATAGGTCAAGTAAGCATGGTGTTTCAAGATGAATGGTTTCTGCAAAAATCGGGTTAAATACTTCAGCCAATTCTTCAGCAAAGGTAGAGATGTAGAACGGCTTATGATTTTGCGTATCTTGACCAAGGTAGCTGATGGAATCGTTATCTTTGGCATGTGGATTCAAAACAATGTTTTGGCCTGGTACAAAATTAGTAGGAGATATACCAGTCATACAAAGAGAATCTTTGATTTGATGAAAAGGGAAAACATCGGTCATGGCGATGCTGTCAGAATTGACTAAATAGGTATCAATAAAGGGTTTTAGCTTGAGATTCTTATAAAGCTTATGTTTTGGTGAAAATACCGAAAGTAAAGTGTCTAACATTTTAAGCACTCCATTGATTAATGCTTTATTAAAACTAATAAAGACATATTAATACAGAAAGTGCTTATAAGTATTTTTTTGGAAAATTAATTTAAGAATTGCGTTTGAGTGGTATTAGTTGCAAGTGGTTGTACGGCGTTGTTATCGACAGACTTTGAGTACTGTTGCACTTCAATAATTCGCACACCTTTAACGTGTAAACGTGTTTTATAGTCAGTCATTCCAAGTGTTTGTAAGTCGTCTAGCTGTTCTTTAGTCATTGCCTATATCCTGTATATTAGATGTGATTTAAGGGCAATTTAATTGATGTATTAAGGATTGTAAAGGGTAAAACACAGTTCATTAAACTTTTTATGAAATGGTATATACCGATTAAGCCTAAAACAAAATAAGGTTTTAAGAAGTGGTTTAGTCATGTTTAAGAATATGCACGTTAAAACTAAGTTATTTTATTAAAATGAATCTATACTAGGGTTAAAACCAAACTGGATGCCAATATGTGTTCAAACATTGAAACTTACGCCGTGAACCTATCCAATGTACCTAAAGCTATCTCTTGCTTGAATATGTATGACTTTCAAACGTTAGCACTAGGACCAACCTTTTACCCGGATTTACACTTGCAGATCGCCACATTCCATATACGGCGTTATTGGTTGCATTTGATGTGAATGCGTCTGAAAAGTTTCGCTTACTCGAAATGATAGTGCCTGAAGCCATTCCGCTGTCGCAGTTGTTGTTATTAGCCATATTCAATGAAACGCCGTATAAGAGCGAATATTAAATAGCCCAATACATGCCGAGTGATGAATTAAGGCGTATTAAGTACAAACAGCTCACCCAAAAAAAACTAAAGGCTGGATAACCAGCCTTATGTCTTCTACATGGATGCGTTTAGTCATCCTTTTTTTTGATTGTAATGCCTGATCGTAATGAAGCTGAAGAACCTTTTGAACCAAGTATCACCAACAATTTTTCAAAAGTAACGCATTCGTGCGAGAACGGGTTTTTCATCAAAGCTTTTTCAAACTTAGCTGCATACTGTTGTTCTACGAATTCCATTTCATTTTGAGTGCTATGTGAGATGGCTTGATCAAGACTGGCTTTGTTTTCCGCAATGTATTGTGTCTGATCTTCAGGTTTTACATGGCGTGGCATCTGAACAAGCTGATATTCAGTAATTGGCGCAACGGTTAAGTCATATCCTGTTAGGATCTCTTTCAATTCATCATAGTAGCTGTCTAGGTTCATTGGTGTGATTAAGGCGCGAGTCACAGCTTCAACATCACTTTCCTGTTGAGCCTGTTCAGGTTCGCTTATACGTTCACCATAGATATTAAATTCAGCATCAAGATCCGCATTGTTGTAAGCACCAGCTTGTACTTGAGGTGAAATGTCAGAATCTTTACCGAAGTACTGGAACTGTTTTCGCTTCTCAATAATCTGGTCTTTAATGTTTGCTTCTTTTTGTGCTGAAACAATACTTTCACGGTGTTTTTGTTCTTTGGAGATTTCACCTTTCGCCGTGGACGAAGACATTACTGTTCTTTGTCCAGGTGCCATCCCTTCAGGTGTGATGGATTCAAGACGTCTTGCTTCAAGAATCTGATGTACAAAATCTTGAGTAAAGTCTTTTACCGTGTTGTTGTTTTCGTACAAGGTGTTATTGAGCTTTCTGCAGATCTCAAAATCACCAAGCGCCGTGACATTGGCAGATGAATTGTTGTCTGTCAGTAGCGTATGTTTTTCCTCAATCTCATGAATGAAGTCTTCAATTTTTAAAGTAGGATCGTAGATTTCAGATTTTTGGATATTGAAGATTGGGCAAAGGTCATTTAAGCGTAAGTACTTGGGTTGAGCACCAGCCACATAGAACGCCAACATTGATACGATTTTAACGTCTGAAGTTTTACCACCTTCCCCTTTAGTTGATATGAGCAAGGTAAATTCGCCGTTGTGCTGTCCGGCAATTTGTTCAATGGTCACACGTTTTTCTTTGGCGAACTGGACTTCTGTTTGTGGTACCGAACGGTTGAATACTAGACCTTGATACATATTGATTGAGTTAACTTTACCTTGCCACTCTTCACCAGCAAAACCATCAACCAATTTGTATGTTGTACTTTCAGCACCCGAAGTAGTACGTCCAATGGCTTTAACGGTCGTGTTACCCCATGTAGCAGCTGCTTCCTCTTTAGATCCACGTTCAATATCTTCAAATGTTTGAGCACCGAACGTAATAGAGAAGTTAAGCGAACGTGCCTGAGCTGGTAAAACCGAAGCACCAACAATAACGATGTAGCCCCATTCGTCCAAAAACAGCTTAAATGAAGTAGTGGCGTTGGTTGGTCGTGCGTCAATAATGGCACGGCGTAAACCTTCCATTTTGTTACCAAGGGAACCAGCCATCATTTGTTTAATTGAGCCAATGATTAATTTTCCGAGCATTTTGAGTGAGTCTGGTGAACGCTCAAGAGCTGGTAATGGCACAGTTAAGATACGGCGGTTAAGTACAACGTCAAAAATATCAATATCACCGCCATGCTCTACACCAAAGATGTGACCGTAGTTAAACGTCAAGTCGTTAATCGCTTTGGTTAACTGCATGGTGATATAACCGTGTTGCTCACGGGTTTTGGTTTCTTGCTTCTTTAACTTTTTAGGGTTGCTTGAATAACCAGGTAATGAAACGAGGTAGCCTTGAAGTTGTTCAGCCACACGTTCAAAGTCAATCCCGTATTTATCGTTATGACAAAATACCAATTCTTCAAGTGCTTCAAGTTCCATGTATTGCGTGAATACTTTTGGTGAAAGCTGAATGAAGCCATTGTCACGTAGATAGACCAAAACTCGTGTAAGTGCAGCGATAAAGGCCATCGCACGACCTTTCCACATGTCACCACCGCCACCGCCTGAGTCATCAAGCAAGTTGATCAAGAATTCAATCAACATCCCTGAGCTGGTGTTGCTCATTTGGTTCATTGAGTTGGTCATCTTGTCGGTTTGTGCACGTAGCATGTTACGACCTGAGGTAATGAAGTTGATCGTTAATAGATCCTCATTACGCCCAAAGCGGTTACATAAACGATAGTGGTCTTGTTGAGCCTTGGTATCACCTTTTGCGTCTACAAAGATATAACCTGAGTTTTGTACGTACTGGTTGGCACAGTTACCTAGCATGTATTCTGTTTTACCCGAACCCGTAGTACCTAACACAATTTGATGTGTACGGTCATCGGAGTTGGATGCATAAACAGGTAGACCAGTTTCACGGCAACGACCAAGGTAAGTCACACCCTCACCTTGTAGCTTATCGCGATTGTTACGTGCGTATTCCAAAAAGGCTTTTGGATTGTCCAGTACGTCATCTTTTACGCGTGATGTAATGTCAGTTGACGCATCCAGTGAGTTTGAATGCAACGGCGCACGGAATGGCCACTCAAAAAAGTAATCATTCGGATGTGTGTAGCGTTTTAATAGGTAATACGCGATCCCTATAAATATCTCACCGCCAAACGGAACAACAAACAAAATAACTGCAATAGCACCAAGAACGCCAACCAAATAATTAGCGCCGTCTGGCGCTGTAAGTTTTAAATGGATTTTCTCTAAGCCTGATCGCGTATCACGCTTAAGAGAACTTGGCCTGAACTTTGTTTGTGTGCCGTATTTTTGTGTAGAAGCCATGCTTTGCGACCTACTCTTTTATCTTCAGGATAATAGGCAAAGTCGTTGTTTAACGACCTTACCCATTTCCAAGCACTTCAATGTATATACCAATTAACGCAAATCTATATAGCTGATTGGAGTTAAGAAGAAACAGCTTCAGACTTACGTTGGTTCAGTAATTTTTTCTTCATGTTTTGCTCAAGTTCATAGCGTTGATATTCAACAACCATCTCTTGTGCCATGGTAGAAATCACTGAAGCAGTTGCTTTGTTTTCGTCAAAGTCCGTGCCTTTATTTTTGGCATTTTTCTCAATCATGGTACGCCGTGTCTTAATCTGGTTCTTCGCACCTTTTGGATAGAATTGTGCAAGGACCTTCAACGCCTTACCACGTTCACCGATAAGGTCATACGTGTAGTTACGGAGCGCACGTTCATCGGGATGTGTACTGAGTGACCATAAAAGGATTGGACCAAGTGAAACGGTATATAAGCCCGAACATTCCATTTTTTCGAGTTTAATTTTACTGAAGTACGTTAAGCCTTGATCTGAGAAACCTACGTTACCTGAACCAAGAGCATCCATTTCTAGTTGAGTTAGACCGATACTGTCACGAATAGCTTCACGAGATTCGCGTGTACCAGGATCGACAATCACATACGCCGTAGCAAAGCCAACCAAGTCTTTAAAGTCTTCTACTTTGTGTGATGCCAAGTTAAGACGAGCACCCCATTTACGCAATGTACGTGCGTCTTCAGCCAATTCTTCTAATAGGATTGGATCGCCTTTCGCAACGTGCAATTCGTCATAAGACATAATTTTGCGGTCTTCAAGAAGCTCATTAATCAGTTGGGTTGCATATTCACGATAAGCTTGTGGGAATTTTGGAATATCGTCACGGCTCACGGCGAACTTACGCTTAATGAACATCCGTACAATCTGGAAGAATAGAGATGTAGTTTTAGGATCTGATGATGTCGCAACTTCGTTTAAGTCGATAGAAGCTACACGAGCGTTACCGATGTCAAAGTTAGTGTGATAGAAGAATGCTGGATAGGTATTTTGTGCAGCCATAATCTGATGCGCCAAAAAGTCCAGTGCTCGTTCATTATCAATATGAACATCACTCCAAACATCTAAAATTGATGAATCAGAAAGGGTTTCAATCATATCGCCAATAGTCGGCATTGCGTAACGGTGTGCCAACGTGCGTCCACGGATCTCATTCAAAGAATGGAAAAGGTCACGTAGAGCGTAATAAGAAATATCCTTACCTTGTTCAGAATGTGGCTCAATCAGTCCGTGTTTTTCCATGATGCGATCTAGTTCTGGATCTGCAAAGCGCATGTACTTACGTGCTTTATGATCAGCATTCGTATCATCAGCAAAATAGAATGTACGGCGTAGGACCGCACCAATAACGTCAGAAGTATTTTTGGCTGGTTGCCCTTTCAATTCAGGCGGTGTTACCAATGAACTTAAAAACGCTGTCATTTGACGCATTTCGTAGTTTAACGGGTAGCGTAAGCCCATACTGAATTCAAGCGGATTAATCGCTTCTTCTTTTGAGTTTTTAATACGCTTATAGATGGCATAGTGACGTAGCTCTTCAGGCAATGAATCTTGCACTGTTTCTACTAACCCACGGCTTGACTCACCCACATCGACAATATAGGTCAACGGGATACGCTCGTTACCAGGCATCATGATGTCCTCAAGCATGCCTTTGTTCATTGTGACCGATTTACCCGTACCCGGTTTACCAATGTTAATAGTCGTCCATACAGTCACTTCATTTGAGAACGAATCAAGAATAATCAGTTTACCGTCTAAGGTTTTGTTGAGCTGATGCCCTTTATGGAATGGTGAGTTAATACGTGTCAGCGGTAACATGTAGAACACATCAAACAACGGTGCTGGTGAAATAGGTGCGTGATTACGTACCATCAAGCCCGGTATATGTGATGCCCAAGTCAAAATAGGATCGCCAGCCTGTTCCATGACTTTTGCACCGCCCCACGCTTCAAAACTCTTCCAAAGCTTTTGGCGCCGTCCTACAAGAATGTTTACACCATCTTCGGTATTTGGTGCCCATGTCATCATGGTCATTTGCAGACCAGCAACAGTGTCTACTTGATCTAGGTCATTTTTAGTGGCCATCAAAATGTTACCAGCATTACGAATGGCTTTGTTTTGTGCCGTCATAAAGTGAATAACGCTTGATAACGTGCGTTTCATCATGGTTCCAGCCATACCATCACCAGTAATACAGTAACTCACCGCATATGGGATAGAACGGATGTTACCGCTAGTGTCGTGCGTTTTGGCCTGGTGTAATAAGCGGAATAGCGTTTCAAACGTATTCGTCTTCGCTGGATATATATCTACCATCAATGGAGCATATACAACGCCGTCAGTGATAACACTTCCCACTGGATAGAATGAACCTTGACTTGTACCAGGTAAGATCGCATTCGTCATGAGTTGTTCTGAGATCGGTTGATACAAAACGTGTGACGCATCATGTTCTGATGGTATTTCTTTCCAACGCATCGGTAAGCGTGTATTCAGCATCGGCACAGACAAGGTGAAGTCATCTGAAGTTGAATGTGAGGCAATTTGTTTTTTAATCGCTAGACCAGCTTCAACAACATTCAATACTTCATAGATTGCTGGAAATTCTTCAGTTGAGAGTGAGTTTAAGAATTGTGAGACAAAAGACTCATGGTGTACGTATAAGCTGTCCGATGATTTAAGCATGTCTTGAGCATTGACCGTACTTGGCATTGTAATTTGCGACAGTAGCTTTTTACGGTTTTTTGAGTCTTGAGCCTTATCGATTGGCGATAGTAAGGTTGGCTCAGAGATTAAAGCGATATAACAGCTTTCGTTAAATACACCGCCTGAAATGGTTTCTGTCATTTCATCAATGATGATGTCTAGATTCATCGCACAACGCGCCGTGGTCGCCTTTTGCATGGCATTCAAGTCATGAATCGCGTATGGCGTCTCATGGTCTACTTTGAACGCTAGATGAATCGTATGTCCACGGTCTTTGAAGTAGTTACGCATGTTGCTCGTCATCAAACCAATTTGACGGCTGAATGCATCACCACTAATTAAACTCTTAATCCCCTTGTATTCGATGATCGTAATCATTGCACCAGTTTTTGTGACAAACGTATGTTCGTCCGATACTGTTTCTAAATCGCAATAATCCTCTACGTCAGCTTTCATGCTTTGTAGGAATAACATCAATATAATTTCAATCTTGGAGTAACCAGTCTTTTTATAACCAGACTTCTCAGCTTTCTTCTTACTCATTTAAACACCTTTATTCACCTTTCTACGTCTATCTTTGATTAGACATGCCTTTAAGCATTAAGCATTAAGCATTAAGCACTAAAAAACGGTAATTCTCTTAAAACGTTAATCGCACTGTCGAAATCCTTATTTTGAATTGCGACCTCAAGACTTTTAACAGAGGGTTTTAAGCTCGTATCTAAAACCAACCTTAATAAAAGCTCATAGTAGGTACTGTTAAAAGGGATATTATCATTTTTTGAATTAGTAAATACATCAGTTTTAACGGTTTCGTCCTCTTTTAATTCGACATACTTCTTAAAACTATTTAGGTCAAACACTAAACCCTTATTAAGCAGTTGCCAAAACGCCGTTTCTAAAACCTCTTGGCTTTCACCTAAAGTACCCACCTTGAAGTTTAAGGAACCTGTATTTTTAAGTTGGAAGTGAACCTTATCAAGCTCTATGTAGATCTCTTTGTTCTGGTATAAGCCCTGTTCGTGGAAAACTTTAGACACCGATAGCTTTAAGTTTTGGTATATACAAAAAGATTGCAGCGAACTCATTTTTAAGTTGCCCGTATCTATCTGGTTTGTCGCATCTTCTACGGACGTTGGTAGATGTATCATCGGAAAGTAGCGTGTCAGTTCTTCAGACAGTTTCTTTTGTTCCAAAACGCTTATAATTGATAATGGATTGTCAAATCCAAAGTTGGTGCTCAGTAATTTCTTATGCTTCACACTCACACTTTGCTTAACCTGTATTTCAACGTCTAAGCCACTCAGCGCCGTTATTTTGTTTAGGTGTACCAAAGTGTCATCCAACAGCAAACAATCGCTGTTAACGGGGATATTCATCAACAGTAGCGCTTTAATCAGTGGATCTTGAAAATGCCCCGTTGAGTCTTCACCAGTTGTTGTCTGATTCCCTATCGCTATATGTACAACATGGAGTAGCATTAGCGTGTTAGATGTATGACCAGTGTCGCGTGTCGTTGGTATATACAAATCGTTCAGGAAGTTGAAAGCCTCAGTACCTATAACGCATAAGCGAAATATCGATAGCTGATCGTGCGTTTCCTTTGGTAGTGCATCTATCCCAAGTTCCCAATATTTGTAGATGTATGGACCAATAAATGAGTATTCATCATCATTCAATATGTCCGTCTCAAATACGCTATCCAATACCGCTATATCATTCACTATGTCAGGCTTAAATGGCTGTAACACTATGCCCGATATAACGTCTTCTAAGCTCATATCTATGTATTCGGTATCTGTTAAGCATTCTGTCATTTATGTGAACTCACTTATCACCCAAACCCTTAAATACATCTAGTGTTTGGTAGTACTCATACTGCTCGTCAGTAAAGATATTCGGGGAAAATACTATGTAGTGGTTTGGCAGATTAAAGCTCTCGTATGCTTCGTCTGATACCTTTTCCAAAGCTTTTGCGAGTTGATACAAAGAAAAGTTTTTGTTCTCTTTGATGGCATTCAAATACCACTCTTTGTACTTGCGGAGCTGGTCTACGTAATCAACGTTCGCTACCAACATATCTTCTTGCTTGGCTTCTTCATATTCAGCCATTGTGTTGAACTTAATGTCCGTGAAGTACAGTTGGGTATCAATGCTTTGGGCTCGTGTCTTAATCGCATTAAACGCCTGTATATCCTCAAACATATTACGTGCGTATTCTGCTTCAGACATCTTTGTAGGATTAGGGCGTTGATGGCGCTTTAACGGCTCTACAAGCAAGCTTTGGCGATGTCGCCGTGCGAACTTAGCAAGCTCAGGATCTTGGTTGTCAGACTTATGCGATAACACCAGTAATGAACGTTGATATTGATTAAAGATCTCTTGAGGTATGTTCGTACTCAATACGCATATTTCAGCTTTCTTTTCCAGTGATAGTGCAAAGATGTGGTTTTGTGCATGGCATAGCGTACAGACCGCTACAATGTTCTCAGCCGTATGATTGCTATGATCGCCGTCTAAGTGATGTGGCTCTAAAAAGTATTCGTCATAGAAATCACAAAAATAGCATTTAGCTGGTTGTGAAGACATTATTTGCTTTATTGTCTCATTGGTTTTAAAACCATCATGGATAGTTTTATCTTGACGTATCTCTTGCTTGTCGTTTACGCCGTTAATAGGTCTTAAAATACCAAACTTACGGTTTATATGTTTCACTTAAACCCCTTAATACTATTAAGTAAGGTCTAATTAAAACATGTATATACTATTTTTAAAATAAAAAAAGCGCAGCCTAAGCCACGCTTTTAAACTTATTTATTATTATATTACGCACCACCCGTAATAGTGTTCGCAGCAGAGAACATGATGAAGCCTACGATTGATAACGCACCACCTACACCAATACAGATCCAAGCAGTTTTCTTTTTCTTTTGTTGATCTTCTTCTGATGTATACATCATATACAAACCAGTACCAACTAAGCCTAAACCAAGCACCATGAACACTACGATTAAGAATTTATAAACGTTTTGACCTAATGTTTCACCACGACCTAAGATTTCATTCGCATCAGAACCAGCATTGTGTTTTCCGTAAGCTGAACCACCCGGGTTCCATGTGCCAGTGTTTGCATATGCAACTTGACCCATTAATGCAGAAACAAAGGCTAAAAACATTACTTTTGCGCGGAATGCAGTCGCTTTTACAGTGCGAACTGAGTGTTTTACTAATGATACCATTGGCATTTTCCTTTTATTTAATATACGGGAGCTAATCTCCGCACTGTAATTAAACATTCTTAAAACCCTATTGCTTTAAGTTGCTTAATTTTAAACTTC
The DNA here is from genome assembly GCF_013417785.1 of Acinetobacter sp. YH12227. Taxonomy (NCBI): domain Bacteria; kingdom Pseudomonadati; phylum Pseudomonadota; class Gammaproteobacteria; order Moraxellales; family Moraxellaceae; genus Acinetobacter; species Acinetobacter sp. YH12227. The sequence continues at coordinate 17,304 of NZ_VPDH01000023.1, forward strand.
TCGTTAAATATCTTCAATATCTTATACAATGTTTTTAAGAAACTCTCACCCTATTTTAAGAAGATTGTTTAAAATATTGTAAAAAAGGTTCCTCCTATTTGTGTTCCAAAGGTATTAACAAAGACATCGTGTACGTCCTGAACGTATACACATAATACACCTGTTATAATTAAAACCCATGCTTTGCGGTATGTCGCATTGCCTTGAGCATCAATTTTCTCTACAAAACCATATAAGCCACGAGCTACCGCTATAATCCCTACCAGTTGCGTAAAACCTACAACCGCCGTAACGATATATGCACCTAAATCATTAGCACCAGCATCAGGCAAGTAACTTTGTACCGTTACAAGTTCTATGCCATTACCACCAAACAATGAAGAACCTAGTGCACCAATGATATATCCGTCATATCCAAGTGATGCAAAAGCACCACCGATAAGAATCTTCAACAATGCCCCACCAGTGGTAGGCTCTTTCATTCCATGACCAAAGAACTTTTGTTGAGGTGATGATGCTTGCACTAAGTCAAAAAGCGCCGTGCCAGTAATCACCAACCCCGTTACAACAAAGCAAATGCGTATAAAGCTTAGTAGTGGACCGTATATGTTTAATATCGCTTTAACTATATCTAATGCATCCACGCTATTTTCCTTATTTCACCCAAATGGCTTGTTCGTTTTCGTCAACAGCATAGACCGTGCGATTGTCTGGCATCTTCTGACCTACATAGACTGTATATGTATGGTTTTGAGAATCTGTCATCCAAGCACGATCGCCTACAACCGCAAAAGCATCCAAACGTTTTGCACCTTTTGGAATTGATAAGGTTTTAGATCCCGATGTACTTAAAGCCTTTTGCTTGGCCTGGTCTTTAGCTATTGTTATTAAACTAGTCTTTAACTCCTTAATTGCCTGTTCTTGCAATTCAACAAGGTTTTTAAGATCGTCATTTTCAGCTTTCAGTTGTTCATTTTTGATTTTGGTTTCTGATTGAGCAACTGCAGTTTGTTCGCCGTTTTGTACTTGCCCTTGCGCTTGCTCTTTTTCTTGCAAACGTTGTAATAAAACAAGTGCATTCGTACCCTGACTTTGATAGAAGCTAATTGCCTCTTTTCCTAGATCAGAATCAATCGGATACGACATGGATTTGTACATAATCATGTATTGACCAGTGGTAGGATCTTTAAACACAATATTTTCATCAACAATGAACGCCGTATCATCAGCAATACTATTGTCCTGTAAAGGTTGTTGATTTTGGTTGTATGTTGCTTGTGTTTGTTGAATGCCTTGACCAACAGTATCAATGGATTCCGGTGTTTGTTCTGGAGCAACTGCCGTGCTGACGTCTTTTGGTTTACTCATTTGTATCCAAAAGAAAGTACCAATCATAATTAAGGCAATAACACCAATAACAATAAGAAGTTTTGGAGGAATACCACCCTTCGCACCACCTTCGCCTTTTTGGGGTTTGCCTTCAGCATCTTTTAGATTTTTCTTTGCCTGTTCAGCAGTCATTTGATTATCAGACATTTCGCTTACCCCTTACTTTTCGGTGTTGTTACGTCAGCATCAAAAAAGACTTCAAATACTTTTCCGCTGTTAACGATATACGTAGTTGGTCGAACTGTTGATGTACGTGCCATGTTCGCCATTTCCGTACCAACGTTACCAATGATGTTCCCGGCAATTTCTTTATCGTTTGGCTCTTCCTTCGTGCTTACAACATTGCCAGTATTTGTGATTTGGGTTGTACCAATGTTTTGATAGGCTTGTCCGTACCCCTCAAAGATTCCAGCAGTAACCATACCGCCAAGCTTTTGCAAAGTGTGTTTTTGGACTTTATCAGCCATACCCGATTGTTTTGTTCCAAGAGTTAAAGCTCGTACTTGGATTGCATACTCTTCGCCCTTAAACAACATACGGGTAAAGTTAAATTCAATATCCGCAGTATTCAGACCAACAGTACCAATAAGTTTTGCGCCGTTAAATTTACCGCCAATAACAGTAGCAAATAGGTTTTTACCTTTATCAGTATTCACACCTGTATCTAAACGCGCTTTCATTGTTGTACCAGCTTTAATGATTGCTAGTCCTTTAGTAGATTCGCTAGTCGTTTTCGCAACGTTCAAGCTTCCAAGGTTTTGTTGCCCTTCCGATGCTTTAGTGTTGTGTGAATATTTATATGTTGAATATCCGTTGACCTTGTTCTTTGTATTAGAAAACGCAGCAAGTTGATCAACAAAAGCAGTTTGACTTAATTCACGCGTTGCAACATTACGTTCTGCATTAGCAGCTGCTTGTTGGCCATATACATTAGCAACATCATTAGCAGCAGATGAAGCATGTTCATATTGTTGCGCGTAGTTAGTTTGATAAATCGGTGCGTTTTGATTAGCACCGTTTTGTGCTTGTGGTTGTTGTGGTAGACCACCGCTAGTTGGTTGAGGTAATGCGCCACCATAAGCACCACCTTGATTTGCCATATTAGCTCTGGCCATCTGGTCAAGTTCAAGCGTAATGTTTGGTGTACCACCTTTTGCAGAACCGTTTACAGGTTGCCCATTTGGACCTGTAATAAAATTCTGATCGTTCAGATCGCCGTTTGGATCTTGTGTTGCAACTGTTTTAAATTCGGGTAAATAGCTTTCACCATTTTTGCCAGCTTGAGCAGCTTCTTCAGCTTGTTTTTGACGTTCATATTCTACGTATTCAGGAGGGATAACATTTGTACCCTGTCCTTGGATTTCTGGTGTAGCAATAGCAACCTGATTATCTAAAGCTAGTTGGTCACTTTTCCCCATTGGGTTAAACATAAAAAAGCCTAAACCACCAACTACTACCAAACCAATAATTGCAACAACGCGAAAGCGCGTATCTGCAAAAACACGTTTTTTGTTAGCAGTTTTAATACTTGTATTTTTCAGTTTTTTAGGTTGGTCTTCTTCTGAATGAACTTGGTTTGCAGAAATAATAGTTTCATCGGTAGTACCTACTTCAGTGCTACGACTAGAATTCTCTTCAATGTCATTCGGGTTATTTTGTTGGTTCGTTGAATCCATTTTTACTTCTCACTTAATGACTTAAAATGCGTCTTCGAGGTAAACAGTTTTAGGTGTACCGCCAGTCGTTGAAAATGTGATGTATTTCAGATCTTCAGAATCTTCATAACGGAAGATCTTCATACCGTTGTTAGCGCGGAAAGAACTCAAAAAGGCTGGTTGAATAACACCAAAGTTACTACGCACATATATATAGCCACCAAACTTCCAAGCACGGACATTAGGACTATCGGTTCGCATTTCGACAGCACCTTCAGGCGCCAAGCCATCCATAAATTGCAAACTCACACCATCTGGAATAATCGATGTTTGATTGCCTGTTGAATACATAGCTTTGGCTGTTGGGCTTCGACCAGGTATACGTGCGTCTACACGAACATCTAAATCACGTTGGCCAGTAGCTAACATCAAAATTACTGGAGCACCCAATCCCTTTAATGTGACCGTTACGTTTCCGAAAGCAGCTGGATCTAATGGTTCGATTGAAAGGATGTTAGTTTCAGGGATTTCATCTGGCTCTTTTTCGTTTTGCTCACCCAAACCATCTGAGAAACGTCCACGGTCCAAAGAAATCTTTTCAATGTTCCATGGATTTCCTGAAGAATCGGTAAAGACAATAGTAGATAGCATGCCAGCGCTTAAACGAATTACTGGCGGTTCCTCACCAGGGTTTAATGAAATACCCAAACTACGGGTTTTCGCTTGTGGCGTATTTACATAAGGACTAGAAAGGCTTCGTTTTTGTTGCAACAAAAGTCCTTTAACTATTTTTGTTTGCTCAGGTGTGAACTGCAAACCAACAAGGTTGTGAACCTGTCTGTCAATTTCCGATGCTGTATCAACTACCTCAGGTGCAACCAAAGGAGATTGAGCATCCGCAAAAGTATTCGGGGGCATATCAGCAGCATTAACTATTGTAGTTAATGCAGTAGAAGCAAAAAGAGCCAAAGATAATTTTTTCAATTTCATAAGTTTCATCCAATTAACGCGCTGGAGTTAACGTAATTGTCTTAACAGCAATACCGTTGTAGTTCAGATAAGAACGTGGATGCTCAACAATAGTAACTGTCGCAATGAAGCGGTGAGTCTCTTTAGGTTGTTTGTCACCTAAAAAGAATTGAGTAGTGATAGGAACACGAACAGTCCAACTAGGTTCTGCAGCATGTAAATCACGGTTTTCGATTTGTGGAACATCAGTAGCAGTAGTTCGCATCGTTAGGTTGTTTTGTACGATTGTGCCAACTGTTTGTGATTGAGCGATTTGCTTCATCAATGAATCTTTACCGCCCTCAGTGAAATACATTGAACCAGCATTGTTAATAACGTCACGCCAGTTCAAGAAATCAAAGTTGTAGACAGAAAGTATTGCACTCTTACCGAATTCAGAAATAACAACGTCAGTAACGCGAGGGTTTTTTGATGCTTCGATTGGACAGATAACCGAGTTATCTACTGTTTGAACAGCTTTAACTTTAGGGTATGCATTAAAGGCAGCAAAAATAATCATCGCAAGAACAGCACTCACGATAAAAGCGAAAAACACGAAAACAAGCCATCGTCTTAACTTTGCAATCTCCTTATCTTTTTCATCCACCTGTTTTCTTAGCCAAAGACTAGGATCACAAGAACCTATTTCAGCGTTTTCATTAGATTTGTCTTTAGACACAACAGCACTCCTATTTCGCTGGCTGATATATAACAGATGGAATTGGACGATCTGATTTAGAGCTAAGCACACACTTAACTGGTGTGCCGTCATCAAAAACCATAGATTCGAAATCTGTTGTGGTGAGTTTAAAAGCCACAAAACTAAGCGTTGTTAAAACGGTTAAAATGCACAATGAGGCAAACGTACCAACCAACACTCTTAAAAGCCTTGCGTATTTTCTTTTACCTATTATTGATACTTCAGCGTAAGGAGAGCCCCATGTTGAAGTAGTCAAATTAGTTTTAGAGTTATCCATTTAGTCAATCACTAAACCCGACTTTAATTCGTCCTTATAATAGTCGGTATTAAACTCATTTGCTATATTAAGATCAAAATAATAAAAGGTATCTAGGTTATTAGCTAAAAGTGTTTTAACAAATTCATGGCTACCATTAACGTTTTCAATAGAATCTAAAGTAGGCTTTATACTAAAACCACTATGGCCTCTCCACTTTCGCCCATAAAAGTTAGAAGCAGTATCTTTACCAGCATGTCCAAAAGCACCAGCTATCACAAACTTATCAATACCCTTTACCTTAGCATTTGCAATACATTGATGCCTTGTACTGTATAAAGTAGGTCGTTGATCTTCATTAGTTAAAACCTTGCCTCTAAGTTTAAAGTAATTGATATAACTTAAACGTAAACGCTCTTGCAGTATTTTAATAAAAGTCTGTTTTTCATCCCATCCAAAGGTATAGCCACTACTTTTATTTAAACTAGATACCTTTCTCACATACCTATTTAGCAAGTTCCAGTAAAGGTATATCTTTTCTTGATCTTCATGTTTAAGGTCATCAAGTATTAAATACCTTTTAAGTCCATTAGCCCGACCATGTGTAGCCTTGCCATTTTCCACAATCATGATCAGTTTTGGTCCTTTTACTGCACAACAGAATGAAACGGAAAACCACTCAACAGGACGCAATCCAACAACAAGATTGGCATCAACAAAAGCAACCATCATCCGATCAAACTCACTAACCCTAGTGTTACTCTCGTTCTTATGTTCGAATTCTCTTACCAAGTAGTTGTAAAACGTGCGTTCAAAGTACTTTGTTTTCAGCTCAGAAGTACGCTTAGGTTTGTCCTTGTTAGCTGTATATTTTGTGTTAATGATTCTTAAATATAGTTCTTCTAAAAAATATTCATCAAAACCAGCATCTATATCTTCATCATTAATAGAGCCATTATTTAGCTCATTAAGCTTTAGACCGATTCCATATACTAAATATGCACGATATGTTCTAAATGTAGATTCCGCATAATATCCATTTTCAGATTTAGTTTTAAATTCAGAATATATGTTTTCATATAACATTTTTAAATCTAGCTCTGAACTATCTAAATGTTTATCAATCTTTTGCTTAAGCTCAATATCATATTTAGTCTTAGTAGAATACGGAAAATCTTCTATACGACTTGTATATTCTTTTAATGTCTTTGGATAGCTATTAGGATTCTCAAAACTGCTCACCACTACCACCCTTAATCCACATGCAAAACATGAGCACATACTACAACGTTAAACACCTTTCTAAAAGTACTCGTTAAAACGTTTTTCACTTTAAGCAAAATGTTTTTCACTTTTAAGCCCAATAAATGCAAATGTCTTTTTTGACTCCTCTCTTGTTAGTACAGTGGAAAAATCAAAAAAATGAAGTTGAGAAATCATAAAAACACAGTGGGCCTTTTTTACAGTGAAGTGCTTGATATGCGTAGTTTCAATAGTCTTTTGCCAGTGCTGATGCCTTAAATTTTTAGGGATAAATACGACTCTAAGCACATCATTATTGCAGTTTAATTGGTGTTTAAGGTGTAAAACTTTATATTTAAGATGCACAGCACTAAACCATAGGGTAGGTTTTTATAAGTAGCAGTTGTAATGTCTTTAAAGTTTTAAATTAGTAATGGTATATACCAAGATGCATTTTTTCTTCAAACAGTTTTTATCAATTTATTTAATATTAAAGAAGCTGACTTATAAATAAATTGCATTATCCACATTAATATTTTTATTGTTAATTAAAAAAGTATATAAACATCTTTATTAATGTACTTCTATATTGTAAAATATAAATTACAGTATTAACAATATTTTAAGTAAAAAATAAACTAAATCTAGTTTGTTATTTTCTGTATAAAATTTATTCTAAAAAAAGAACAATAAAGATAATAAAAAGAAAGAATAAGACTATAAAGGATTATAAAAGACGTCTAGCAAACTATAAGAGCTCATTTACTCTCTACAATTGATTGAAAAAAGTACGTTGTATTTCTATTTCAGATAAGTACTACTAAAAAAAAGCATTGTTTTGGACAGACAATGCACCTAAAAAGAGTATTTTTTACAGATTTGTCTTGTTTAGGCCAGGTACGACTGCCTAAAGAACGGCCTTAGATATACGTTAAAGCTTATAAATTAGGTTTAAGCGAGTGTCTAAAAGTCGGCTTTATACCTTTTAAGGGGTTTTTTATAATTAATAAAGTGCATTTTAAAAGTTTTTAGACTAAAATCATTTTGTCTTTATACCCACTTAATCCGGAGTAAAAATGAAGCACAATAAAAAGCTTTTAAGCGTTCTTGCAATTGGTTTAATGATGTCTGGATGTGCTAGTCGTGATGTAACGCAATTAAACGTAGCAAGCCCTTTATCTATTATATCTGAAGCATCTCAAGAGGCTTTAATTGCACAACAGAATTTAAAGAACTCTACTGCAATTCAAATGCAAACTGCTCAGAAGAAACAAGGTAGCATCAACCATGACCTTTTAAATATCGACTACATAGGCGATCCAATACCTTTAATTAAAAGTATTTCTAGCCAATACGGATACCGTTTTGTAGAAGCTGGTCCTACCCATGAGCTTCCAATTGTTAATTTTAATAAAAAGCGTGTTACGGGTGTAGAAGCTTTACGCAATATTTCTGCATATTTAAATACTGCTTCGATAACTCTAGATCATCAAAATAAAAGTATTTTATTGACTTATAACTAACACCCTTTAAATCCTTTTATAAATATCTGGAGTTTTTATGGACTACTCTAATAATGCTTCATTACAAGAGCTACTAAACCCATCTAACCAGTCTTCTTTAGAAGTTCATGTTAGTAATGTTGAACAGCAAGCTCGTTATGAAGCCATGCTTGAATTGGTTAAGCAAAAAGGTATTAAGTTAGGGATCAATACGTATTTAAGCAACTCTCGTGAGGTCATCAAAAGCCAAGAGCGTAACCTTGATACAATCTTTAACTTTAAACCTTACATGATCAAAGGTGTTGTTGTTCCCCCGGTTATTATTGAATCAAAAGATGTAACTGAGACACCTAATGCCATGTCGTACAAGACGACTAAGCAGACTTATAAAATCTTGAAACAAGCTCGTTTCAGTACTCGTGCACCTGATTGGCGTCAGTACCTTGTTTTCCCTACACTTGATAGCAATGTTGATTACGTGACTTTCATTCCGAAAGAAATGTTACCAGCTAACGAACAAGAACGAAAAATATGGAAAGAGACTGCTGCTAAGTCTTATGAAATGGGTTTAGTTGAGGGCCGAAATATTGTTGAAGATGCAGTAGATCGTCTTAAACGAGATTATTTGGGGATGGTTACTTTCCATAAGTTTGTTTTAGAGGGCAAGTTATCAATGCCAGCAATTAGCAGTCAATCACTGGCTGTTACTTCTACACAAGACACTATTGCTCTTGATATGAAATTGCTTCAAATCCAACAATTACCGCAGTTCAATTCAAATATTGAAACTTGGAAACCAATTCTCCAACCTGAACAAATTGCACCTAGCTATCAAATTCCAAAAATTAACCTTGTTAGCGAACCTTAAGTTCGCTAACTCAATTGGAAGTTTTAAATGCAAATGAAGGTTTCGACATTAAAAGCAAAATCTGCATTATTTGATGTTAACAAGATTAAAGGATCTGAAAATAAGATTCTGACAGCTACCAAAGACATTCGCAAAGACTACGATTCTAGTCGTGGTTTTGGTTTGGCTACATTAACAGCCATAACGACATACAAAGATCCGAAACAAGGGTTTAAAAGTCGCGATGAATTTGAAAGTCTTCTATATGAAGCATTAGCTCATGGTGCTTCAGATATTTTCATTAGTCCAGATCGCCCCATCACAATGATGAAAGACTTGGACTTATATTCGTTAACACACCGTATTATCAATCGTGATGAAGCTTTACACATCCTAAGAACGATTGCTGATGAAAATGCCTACTTAGTCCTTATTAATAATAAGTTTATTAATAAGGCATATCGTATTCTGCAGAAAGACGCTTCAGGTAAGGAAACTCGTTATAACTTTCGTGTGAACGTATCTCGAACTTCGTATCGTGGATCTGGAGATTCTTTTCAGATAACGTTACGTACAATTTCTGGCATCCCCCCTCACTTTTCAAAAGTGGGTTTAGATGAAGATTTCATCAATAGATCGCTACCTCACAATGGTTGCTACATCATCGGCGGTATCACTGGTTCTGGTAAAAGTACAACACTAGCTTCAAATATTCGCTATGTGTTGGAAAATAATACTCATATTCGTGGAAATATTTTAACTCACAATGAGCCTATCGAATACGAGTATGACGCAATTGAAAGCACACACAGTATTGTTAGTCAAAGTGAAATCCCCAATAACTTCGAGACTTTTGCGGATGCAAATAGAGAGGCGATGCGTAGACGTCCTGCTGCAGTTGAAATCGGTGAATTGCGAGATAAAGAAACAATTTCTGCAGCTCTAGAACTTTCTTTAACTGGCCACCCTGTTTTTGCAACGGTTCACGCAACCACAGTAGACAAAATTATTCCACGTATGTTGAAGCGCTTTAAGCATGAAGAACATCTTCAGGCTGCAGCTGACATTATTGGTTCAGTTTATACATTGATTGCTCAACGTCTTGTTAAAGATGTGAACGGCAAGGTATTTGCTGTAAGGGAACACTTAATTTTATCACCTCAACTTAAAGAACAATTGCTTTTAATTGATGATATTCATGCTCAACAGAAGTTTATTCGAGAGTTAATGATTAATTCTGATGGTTCAGATCCAAACATCAGTAAGAGTTTCAGGAAACAAGCTGACGATCTACTCAAAGCTGGTCGTTTGCATGAAGACTACTATTACAAACTGATTTATTAAGAGGCGAATATGGATGATCAATATGCACACTGGTCGCAATTTAGATTAAATCTAATCCTATGGGGCGGTTTAAACGGATATTTGTTTATACCTTTTCTAGCTGTTGTTATTAAGTTTTCCTTATTCAAACTTATGCTTTTCATCGGCTTGATAGTAGCAACATTGGTTATTGAAAAAGTATTTAAATACAAATACAGCTATATCCCCTCTGCTCTTAGACGCTTAGTTTTTGGGGGCAATAAATACACTAGACGCGGTAGAAGACGTTACTCGTTGTAAATCTTGAAAAATTGAAAGGTAAACTTATGAAAAATACTCAAAATGAAAAACCAGCGATTGAAGAACGTTATATTGTTCTAGGTATTGATGATGGACATGGCGGTACAAAGCTTTATGCTGGTCTAGATCCAGATGGAAATGAAATCAAACTGACTATTCCTAGTATTGCTTATTCAGGAAAAGTCCTCACTGGCGAAGAGGAATCTACTGACTATTATGTGGTTAAAGTTAATGAAAACCTTTATACAGTTGGTAAGAAGATCAATAGTAGTGTTCCTCTAGATACCAGAACAGATGAATACCCGACATCTGAATATAACAAGGCACTAATACACCAGGCAATTAAGGCCTATATTGACCATATCGGAACATATGATGGTAGAGCGTTTGCAATCGCTACTTCACTTCCTGTTAGTCGCTATTACACACCTGAAAAAACCAAAAACATGCCACTTATTGATATGAAAACTAATTTTCTACTCAATGGTGATGTTTGCTACAACTTAAAAGATCATAAAGCTGGTAAACCGCTTAATATCATTAAAAGACATATTGTTAAATGTGAAGCTCAAACAGCTTATTTTAATGAGATTATTGATGTACACGGAAACGGGTCAGAAGATAGTGATCTTTTAATAAGTTCTGAATGTGCTGTAATCGATATTGGCGGTAAAACCACTGATATTGTAGTCACATTAGATGGAGGAAACATGCTTGATGGCCATCGTTCTACATCACGTAACCTTGGTATTCTTACCATCTATGAACGAATCACTAGCTTAATTCTTGAATCTGGCTATAAAACGGTTAACGCTAACTGGCTAGATTTCGCACTAAAATCTGGAAATTATGGTATAGGATCTCAAGCCAAAGATATTACAGGTTTAATTCAGCAAGCTAAAAACGAATTCATGATCGAATTAAATAACTTTATCTCTAAACAGATCGGTGGAGGAGATGATTTAGCATTAGTATTATTTTGTGGAGGCGGTGCAGCTTTTCTTGAAAAAGAGATTAAAGAAAAGTACGACTTACCGAACGTAAGAATCGCAGAATCACCAGAGTACGCCAATGCTAAAGGTTTATATAAGTTAGCTAAATACATGTATAAAATGTACGCAGAAATCAAATGACAGATTCAAACTACATACAACTATCCTATCAATTAATTCACTTAACAAGAGAAGATCTTGATGTGATTAGTAGTGTTAATAGAAATCTACCAGGTCTAGACTTAAACGCTTTTAGTTTAAGTCTGCTGTATTTGGGATTTATCTTTTGTACTGACAAGCAGAAGATTTTTCTAAATGCGCCAGTGCAAAATGAAATAGACGAGATGTTTGCACAGCCTGTACGAATGAAAATAGATAAAAATGCAAATCAAAAACTATTTAATTCAATTAAAAAACATCCTCAAGGAAAGCTTCGTAGAAATTACATAACTGCTGTTTTACATGCTGGTATAGCGGTTCTAATTGAGCTTTCATACCTTTATAAGTTGTATGAAGTTAATGAGGATATGCCAAGCCTATATTCTGTCAATTCTTTCCTATTAAGGTTTGGTTTAAGTACTTGTGTTGAAACATACTCCAAGTTTAATACTGCTTACTATGTGTATGATATTGAATATCTTGAAAAAAAGTATCTTGATCATATCACCATACAAATACCAGAAAGTAGTAAGGAGAAAAGTGAACAATCACCTAAAAAGCCCGTAACTGATTCTATCAAGAGCAAGGAGGTTCCTGTTCAAAAAGCAGTTAAGATAAAGGAAGCTAAACATACTGAACATAAAAACATTCAGGACCACTCCCCTACCGTTGAAACATCTCAAAATACCGAAACATCCGAAATTAACAATGCTAAACCAAGTCAAAACGTATCTGAATCAAAACCAGTAACCAATCCAAGTAATTCGGATTGGCTTAACAAGACTTTTAATCCAGATCTATTATAAAAAAACCGGCAATGCCGGTTTTTTTCATTCAAAGTTTTGAAACTTCAATCATTCAAGCTCTTAAAAAACTCTTCAATTTTTCTAGCTTTCTCTTCTGTAATATCGGCATCCAAGGCTACTCGCAACTTAAGTACACTCTTACCTTTGGTACCACATTCAGAACTCATAGAACCAAATTTAACGCCCTTATCTGTTTTAAAATCGAATTTATTCTTACTCGATTGTTCTTCAGTAGTAGCTTCTTCAGTTTTTTCAGGCTTAGTCGCCTTATTTGCTTTTTCTTCTTCACTCAAAATAGCTATAAATCCTTTATGACGCTTGCCCGTGGATTTAAATTCTTCAACGTATTTATCCCATTCTGGTCTTAACAAGTCGAAAATTGCTTTTTCGGTTTTAGTTTCTAAAGCTTTATTTATTGCGGTATTCACTTCTTGAGCAATATATCCAGAAATTAGCTCAGGATCTTCGTTCAAAGAGTCCAAAATGAACTCAGGTAAGTCTAGAATATATTTGAGACGGAAATACTTCGACTTATCAATCGCAAATTTTTCAGTAACAAATTCATAACTTTCAAAAGGATAACCGAACTCTTCACATAATTGCTTGATTTTTAATATGCTTTCAAAATCTGTAAGATTATGTCTAGCAGTATTATCCAATAAAGCTGTTATAGCAGCTTTATCATCATTCATAGATGTTTTAACTAAAGCAGTAATTCTCTTTAGCTTTAAAATCTCTTTAATTGCTCTAAAACGTCTCTCACCAGCAATTAACTCGTAACGATTACCCTTCTGTCGAACAGTAATTGGGTTAATTTGTCCATTAATTTCTATATCAGCAGCCAAAATTGGCAACTTCTCATATACACGTTTATTCATGATACGTGGTTGATAAGGTGATGGATCAATTAAATCAATGTCGATTGATTCTAAATGAGATCCGCTAACAATATTTTTTGTTTCTCGCTTAGCTAGTGGGTTAAGACTCCCCTCTTCTATGGCTGGAGTCGCTGTATTTTCTTTTACATCAGTAACTTGAGCGTCACTCCCTGTTGCATTAGCAACAGGTGTTTTTTTCATGCTTTTTACTTTATCTTTAAAGTTCATATCAGCACCTTATAATTTTTTGTATTCAGAAACCATTAGATCTACAAGTTGATTAATTGCTTGTTTTGCTGGTGTTTCTTTTCCAGCATCCAGATCAAATACGGAACACTTAACATATGATGCTTGACTAAAAACCGTAGCATTTGGAATACAGATTAATTCCTTATTTACCAGTTTTTCTTGTAATTTTGGTTGAGCATATTCATTGCGAATATCTTCAGCCAAGGTAAGATCCACTGTATTACGCTTGTTATAAAAGTTTAGTACTGGCGATAGAATTTTTAAATCTGGATTGCTTGTCTCTAAATCATCCATAGAGTTAAGTATATCTTCCAAACCCTGAATACTGTATTCACCCTGTAATGGAATTAATAAACTGTTTGATGCTAACAAAGCATTAAAAGTTAAAGTTTCCATTCGCGGTGGACAATCTAACAAAATAAAGTCGAAATCCCCTTTTATCTTTCTTAATACACTTCTAATAATTTCATTAGGAACTGGACTAGAACGCTGAATATTGATCTCAACATCACGAATGTTTTTAGCACAAGGAATCAAAGATACATTTTCAAAGTTGGTTTTATCTGGACCTTGTATAACATCGTGGATGTTAATTGTTTTATAGTTTTCAAAAATATCTTTTAGAGTGCCATCTATATCGTCAATATCTGGAACATTTGAAATATGTTTTGTTGCATTACGTTGGCTATCTAAGTCGATTACTAAAACCGTATAACCTAATTTTCCAAGCTTAGCAGCACAATTCACTGTAGATGTTGTTTTGCCCACACCACCTTTAAAATGGATGCTTGTACAAATATAAGTTTTTCCTGAGTTCTTTTGCATTTTTCAATCACCTTTCAAGTAAAGTCAAACAATACAATATTTGAAAAATATTTAAAATACTTTTTCACTTTATTTTTAATATATTTTAACTTTTTCAATCTATATGCCTAACATGTGTCCATATCTTATGTGTTTTTCATTATCAGACTGATAATAGCTTTAGATTCCTAAGCGTGGTTTTTTTCATTATCAGGCTGATAACAGCTTTAGATTCCTTAGCGTGGTTTTTTTCATTATCAGACTGATAACAGCTTTAGATTCCTTAGCGTGGTTTTTTTCATTATCAGGCTGATAACAGCTTTAGATTCCTTAGCGTGGTTTTTTTCATTATCAGGCTGATAACAGCTTTAGATTCCTTAGCGTGGTTTTTTTCATTATCAGTCTGATAACAGCTTTCGATTCCTAATCGTTGATTTTTTCATTATCAGACTGGTATCAGCTTTAGATTCCTAAGCGTGGTTTTTTCATTATCAGGCTGATAATGGCTTTCGATTCTTAATCGTTGATTTTTTCATTATCAGACTGATAACGGCTTTAGATTCTTAATCGTTGGTTTTTTCATTATCAGACTGATAATGGCTTTCGATTCCTAATCGTGGTTTTTTCATTATCAGACTGATAACGGCTTTAGATTCCTTAGCGTGGTTTTTTCATTATCAGACTGATAACGGCTTTCGATTCTTAATCGTTGTTTTTCATTATCAGACTGATAATGGCTTTCGATTCCTAAGCGTGGTTTTTTTCATTATCAGGCTGATAACAGCTTTAGATTCCTTAGCGTGGTTTTTTCATTATCAGGCTGATAACAGCTTTCGATTCTTAATCGTTGATTTTTCATTATCAGACTGATAACGGCTTTAGATTCTTAATCGTTGGTTTTTTCATTATCAGACTGATAACGGCTTTAGATTCTTAATCGTTGGTTTTTTCATTATCAGGCTGATAATGGCTTTCGATTCCTAATCGTGGTTTTTTCATTATCAGACTGATAAAAATGGAGTTGCCAAGAAGAGGGGAGGGCTTACTACTACTTACAGTTAAATAAATGAGTAGACGTTGTGAAATGCACAACTGAAAATGATCTATATTAGCTGAGTAGGGGAGTGCCCTATTCAATAAAAAGACTACCAACAATATTTATAGAGAAATTTATTATATAGGCGGTTAATCCACTTAAATGTCTAGTAGGGGAGGGCTTCTTATTCATTCTTTTTAGTATTTGACCAAGAATACTGGCTTAGTGTTGAGATTGACCTGATTTAAGCTTTAAAAGGTATTAAATGCCACTTTAGTCAAGAGCTTAAAACCAGACTTAAAATCCTTAAAAGGTTTAAGGGGAATTAGATTAAAACCAATATTAACTATATAATACCCAACAATACACATATTAATAGGCTATAAAATGGCAGATCCAAAAGATAAGCTTGTACATGAGAATCATATTTATATATTTACTGTTGTTATGGTTTTAGTGGCTTTTTTGGCTGTATGGTTTGCTTATAAACCTCAAATTGTAGGGTTTTTAGTATACACAAAAGGCATTTTAATTATTCCTCTATGGTGGATACATAGCATATTCAAAGCTATCGGGCTTAACTACGTGCCTTTACTAAGTGAGTTGGTGTATTCAACAGAACACCTATGTAAACCAACAAACAATTGGCTTCCATTATTTTGTCAAAATAAGTTTAGCGAAGTCACTATTTTTCAAATTTCAAAAGCCAGTCAAGCATGGAATTTATTAATATTTTTGTTGGCAACACCTTGGATAAAGAAAGCTTATGACCGCTTCAACAGCGAGCATCCAGCACGGGGCTTTATCAAAAGCATGAACCTAGAAGAGTTCATAGAGGAACAAATTCCAAACCAAAGACACTTACAGGTTTTTGGTCCATTAGACTTGTCAAAATATGATACGAACAATGGTCATTTTAAAGCGCTAGATTCAACTTATGAGTTTGCAAATAGGCATGAGTTAATTACAGGAACTAAAGAGCGCCTTGTGAACATTACAATCAACGGAGTAACGAAAGAATATAATGATAAAAGTGAAACAGTACCTATCATAGATGAAGAGAAGTTTTTAAATGTCTTACGTGAACAACTAGGGGATCTTTGGATAACCCTTGATAATTCAAAAGAAACATCACCCGATGAATTATCGTATTTATCCGATGTTGATACAATTTTGCTAGCTTTGTATTTACCAGTAGCATGTGCAACCGATGAATCTATGGATGATGAAGAGTTCCGTAAAATCAAAAAAGATTCAACAACATTAATTAATTACTATTGGGATATTTGCACAAAAAATATACCTAACAACCCATTGTTTGCAATTGAAAATCAGTATGTTGAGGGCGATCGTAAGCTTGTAGGGTTTAATTTTGATTTCCTTAGAAAAAGAATTCACAAATACATTAAACATCCCGTTGCTACTAAGATTTTTAAAAACCACGCATATGTAAGAACTATTTTGTGTGAGGTTGTATTAACAGCAAGACAACTAGGTGTAATGCCACCAACAGATATACGCTGGTTAAAACTATACAATCGAACTGCATACGCATTCATACAGAATATTGGTAGACCGTCTTTGTTTAGTGAGGGTTTAGGTCCAATCTCGCATTATCTAATTGAGGTGAAATTAGGGAAGCCATTAGAAGAGCCAGACTTTAACATTGGCCTTGTTGGTTTTGAATACGAATTATTGAGTTTTGCCATGACTGAAGCTAGACAAAAAGCTGCTGAAGATGTGAACAGTATTATTCGAGTAGTAGAGTTTACGGACAAGGAATTAAACAACGGATCTTATAACTCTAAAAACAATGATAAAGATGATTTTAAGTATAGTGACGATCATGTTTTTGATATGGTGAGCGTAGAAATACCACAGGATGAAATACAAAAAAACAAGCAAAAAGGGTTTTAGTCTTAAACTTATAAGTTATAATTGACCGGTATTAAAACACCGGTCTTTTTTATTTAACTATTTTTTTAAAACCATATTTTAACTATACTGCTAAAACATGGCTTAAAAGGTAATACTCTAAAATGCTTTTAAATAATTTCACTAAAATAGTAGCAAGTTGCGCTATTAGTATTATTACAATCTCTACTTACGCTGCACCATCTCAGGACCTTACTTCTAAGATGCAAAAAATGGGCAAAGTAAAAGAAGTTAAACCCTTTAGTGGAGGTTTAACTTCTTGGATTCTTGAGGCACCTAATGGGAAAAATGCGGTGTTTTTTACAACATCCGATGAAAAAGTCATCTTACATGGTACAGCTTGGGATTCTGCTACTAAAAAAAATATATCTGAGCCTCTTAAATTAACTGCAAAAAAAATGAATACACCAGCACGACAACCAACAGCTTCCGTTGGGAATTTGGCCAGTGCATACAATCATCCAGTCTTTAAAGCTGTAAAAACGCTTTCAGGGTTTAAAGAGGGGAAAGCGAATGATAACAACACTGTTTACATCATTTACGATCCACGCTGTAAATATTGTCACGAAACATTCAACCTTTCTCGCTCATACGTTAAAAGCGGTGCAACTATTAAATGGATTCCAGCTTTAGTTCTAAACCAAAGTGAAAACGGAAAACAATTAGCAGCTGGAATTCTTCGTAAACCATCTGAAGATACTATTAATAAAACCTTTAATGGAACAGATGAAGAAATTAACTCAATTAAAGTGATTCCTACACCACAGGAACTTGCTGAGTTGGATAAACACTTAGGCGCTCTTCAATCTATCTTCTTCTATCACGAAGATATTGTTGCAATGCCAAAAGAAGATCGTGAACAGCGAGAAGCAATTCGTAGCGCTGGACAAAAGCCACAGCCACTAACTGCTGGTGTACCAGTTGCTATCTTTGTAAATAAAAAGACTGGAAAAGTTGAAGCTCGTAGAGGAACTTCAGAAACAGCCACTCTTGACTATATTTTCAAATAAGAGGGAATTGAGATGAACAAAACTCAATTGAAAGCTTTCCAATCGATTGTCGGAAACTTTTCACCTTATTTCTCTAAGATAAACAATGAGTCTATGTTTTTAGATTCTGACCTTTCTGGAGATACGGATAGAAATCGCCAGGTGAGCATCTTCAATATAGATGCAAAGGCCACGGATCTACTATTAACGATCAAAGGATTTGATCAGGTCGAGAATAATTTGTTTAGAGGACAAGTTTTCTTAAAGTCTGACGAAAACACAGAAATTCTTATAAGTGAGCCATGCTATTACTTAAACAAAAGCAAGGTTCGTTTCAGTACATATGAACTTCAGAGCTACATAAAGGAAGTTTGGCATCAAGCTCTAAATGAATATAAGGCTGATGTTACAGACAGCCCTATACGTTCTAATGAAGAAAAATACAGCTTATCTTTAGCAGATAGATTCTCTAGTTTTAAAACGTCTTGGCCAGCTATGGGCATTGTAGCTGCAGTAGTTGTTTTTGCTGGAGGCGGTTACTTTTTAGGTTCAGGTACTAATGAGAAAAATGCATCTTCAGAAACAAGTTCGCAACAACTAAGCACATCTGATAACCCTGAACTTGACGGTAAAGCCTTGGCTCTTAAAAACATGGGGTTAGATCCTAACTCAATGGCTTTTGATAACTCATGCTTTCAAGAAAAATAAGGTGAATTATCTATGAGAGCTAGACGAATAGAAAACCTTGAAGCATTACAGCTAAAGGCCTCAGAAATAGCACAAATAACCGTTAAAGAGTTGGAAGCACGACACTATTTAGTTTGGTGGTTGAGCTCATATGACCGAAACATGAAACGTGGCTATAACAATGAAACCATTTGTTTAAGCACCTATCAGGTGAATGAGTTTTGTTTTTCATATGCAATCACAAGCGAAGTTGAAAAGTTTTATTTACTAATACAACCCGAAAATTGGTTTTTAAATGATTTAGCTTTCGAGTCTGCTTCTATAGATGAAAAAGGCTTAGTTTTAAATTTAGCTGAAGTAAATGATCAGTTATTCAAGCTGTATATATCGCGAATGCAAATCAGATTTAATCTTGATGAAATTCATGCTGAACGTTTAACACACGCAAAGAAATATGCAAAAGAACTGGTCTTTATTCAATACAACCCACAGAAAAATCAGGTCATGAATGTAGGTGTTTCTATCAATTTAGAAAACAACACAATCAATCGAAAATCATCAAATCAAACGGCAAAAAATAAGCGTTTGAAAGGGGCATTCTAATGAAGAAATCAAACTATTTTAAGGTAATTGGTGCAGTAGCAGTTTCAACAGTTGTTTCACTTGCTTATGCTGGCTTTACTGAAATTAATAGTTCTGGAGACATTGTTTCTAAAGACAGTGCAAATGCTTTACGCACCAGTTTTTCAACACCAAATCAAAATATACCAGCGCCATTACGCACATATTCACTATGGGATAAGATCTCAGAGACAACCAAATATAATGGCACAGTAGAACCGAAGCCAACACCTGTTGCAATTGCGAGTACATCTTCACAAGCACAAAATATTCAAAGCAAAAGCAATATTAATGTGGCTAACATAGAGAGCCAACAGGAAATCAAAAGATTACAGGCAGCACTAAAAGAGAAAGAAACTGAGAATAACAAGCTCAAATATTCAAACCTTGACATGCAAGTGCAAGTAGTTGAACTAAAAAGCGATATAAACGAACTGAAGCAACAAGTTAACTTTTTAGCAAGCCAGATGCAAATTGTTGAAAGCGATGTGCTTGTAATGAAAAACAAAAAACCAAGTTCTTTTCTAGCACGAAATTAAGCAATGGTTGTGAAGAAAATTACTCAAAAACCTACCAGTGAACAGCAACGAGCAATTGATAAAGCAACACGACTAAAAACCAGTTTTAAATTGATTGCTTTTGCTGGTACTGGTAAGACTACGACATTGATCCACTGTAGTAGTGCTTTGCAACAACTAGGTAAGCTTGGACTATATCTATCATTTAATAAAAAGATGGCAGATGAAGCTAATCAAAAATTCG
This sequence comes from Acinetobacter sp. YH12227, assembly GCF_013417785.1. Lineage (NCBI taxonomy): Bacteria > Pseudomonadati > Pseudomonadota > Gammaproteobacteria > Moraxellales > Moraxellaceae > Acinetobacter > Acinetobacter sp. YH12227. The sequence continues at coordinate 37,444 of NZ_VPDH01000023.1, forward strand.
CTGAATATGGATTGAATTCAGTCACATGTTCTACATTCCATTCCCTAGCTTACAGAAATATACCCGGTTGGCTGAAAAATAAGATTAACAAGCCTACGTTACTTCCTAAAGATATTGTTCAAAAGTTTAAACTTGAAAACATTCGATTTCAGTACAACGGGAAAAACCGACAACTCACCGATCTAACATTAGCGCTGATTATCCTGAATACATTACGTTATTTTTGTATGACAGTGGATCAGACTGTTACCAATGATCATGCTTACATAGCATTAAAAGAACAAACATCAATTAAGCGCAATGACGTTCTTGAAGATAAAATCACTTCAATTGCGAAAATGATCTGGAATGATGTAGTTGATCCAAACGGTGATTATGGTATTACACACGATTACTATCTCAAGTGGTGGGTACTGCAAAAACCACAACTTGATTTTGATTACGTGATGGTAGATGAAAGCCAAGATAGTGACCAATTAATACTAGATGTACTCAAACGTCAAAAAGCAAAAGTTATTTTTGTTGGAGATCCATACCAAAGCATTTATGGCTTTAGGGGTGCGAAAGATATTTTACAGAACCTAGATCTTGAAGCATTGTACTTAGAGCAGTCGTTTCGGTTTGGTAATGCAGTTGCAGATATAGCTAATCTACTTCTCAATAAACTTTTTGGTGAAACCCGACAGTTAAAAGGTTTACCAAGTAAAACGTCAAAAGTTACCACTTTCAGTACATCAAGTTATGCACCATCTTCATTGAACGCGATTATTTGTAGAACAAATGCTACGGCTTTTGAATACTTTTTTAAGTTTCATAGCTACCTTAATGGCGAAAAGAAAATACGTCTTGAGGTTGATGGAAAGCGCAGTAAAGATATTTTCAGTGGTATTTTTCAACTGAGAGCAAATAAACGGCCAACGTGTAAAGAGCTTCAAAACTTTTCTTCCTACCAAGAGCTTGTGGACCATATACAAGTGTTTGGAGAAGTGGAGGGGGCAACTACAGAATTAAAAACCTTTCTGGATCTAACAAACCAATACTCATGGCAAGTGATTGAGTGGGCGTTAGAAAATAGTATGGCTGATGATGAAACTGACCCAAAAAATACTTTGGTCATTAGCACATCACACAAGAGTAAAGGTTTAGAGTGGGATAATGTCCTAATCGCAAAAGGGTTTAACTATAAAATTCTCGATAAAAAGCTAATGATTTCTGCAGATGAAAAACGGCTGTTGTATGTGACCGTAACACGAGCCAAAAACATATTATTTACAGATGGCATTAATGATTTATTGGAACACTTAAATTCAAAAAATATGGAGATTTCAAATGCCTAATCAAGTTGAAGTTCTGCAAAATAGAGTGTTTCAGGCATGTCACAATGCTAGTTATATTCGCGGAGAGTTTCATCACGAACCGTATATCATGGAGCTAGTTAAGAAAAAGGGCTCACAGGTCGCAGATATAATCACACCACTTCTTGAAATGTTTCATCTAATTGAAAAGGAAACAAAGTCAAACTTTAGTTTCACGGAAGATTTTAATTTCAAGCAACGCCATTTTGAACCAGGTGTTTATCTCAAAACTAAAGAGATATTAAATGGTGTAGAAACGTTCGATGGCCTGGCTATCGTTGATATTCCTTCAGGATCTTTTAGAAGCATTGTCATAGATTCAGGCGGTGGAATTGCTTCAAGTAAACATACAATTGAGCAGTTTAAGGAATTAAAGGGGAGATATTTAATTCCATTTTATTTTGATGGAATATATGTGCACCCTCACTGTTATACATATTTTTTCATCGAAAATGATATTAAGAGGGTGATGCCCCTTGAGGCTTATGATTCAAGCAAAGTAGGAAATGAGCAAAACATGGGCTTGCATTGGGTAGAAGAAGCAATTGAATACGGTAATCTTCACTTTGGGTTTGAAGTTGAAACACCAGATACCGAAACAATTATAGAAAAAGTCTAAAACCAAACGACAAAAAAGGGCATCTTATAGATGTCCTTTTTATGTTTTGAAATTAATAAGAAAGGTCGATTGCCACTTGTGCTAAAGATGTAAAAGCAGAGGATTCACACATATAAGATTGACGAATAAAAAACGATGGATTGTATGAACTCACCATAGTTTGACTATCACAGTTTTGGCTAAATTTAATATGTTGTATATTGATTGCTTGCCAAGCTGCAGCATTCTTTTGACTTTCCGCACGAACGTCTTTGATGAAACGTGTTAATGATTGGTTGTACGGTGTATTGCACTTAAGTTCTGGTGAACCGTACTCAGAATCACGCGCTTCATTATAATTAAATACGCATTTTTGATACTCGGCTTGTACCTTGTTATAAGCTTGAATAGCTTCAGCTTTGGTCTTATAACCAGCGTTGGCAGATGACGTAATAATGGTAGCAGCACATATCAAAGCTAAACTTAAAAACTTTTTCATAATCTGATCCTTTATTACTTCATTAATGCCGGAATAAACATTGCCCAACCTAATTTGTTGGTCGCTTTACATTGCATGCTTAGTGTTTTGTACTTTGCAGTCTGGCCAGCGTATAACTGATCGCAGTTAGCAATTAACTGAGTAAAGTTTCGATTGTGATCAGCTAGAACACGCGGAGCTTCTTCATTATTAATATATTTAGAAGCAAGGCTACCAAGCTGACTTGCGCGGTTATAAACATTTGTATAGCAATTTAGGTGTTTTGCATCAAATGGATCGTTAGAAACCGCAGCACATTTAACGTTTACTAAGCGCAGTTTTTCAAGTTCAGCACGAATAGAGTCTGAGCTAGTATTAGCACTAGCATTAAAAGATGCACATGCTAAAAGGCTAAAACCCAATAAAGACAAAAATCTGTTTTTCATAATATTTCCTTTAATTGCTCTATTAAGGGTATTCAGAATAGTAAGGACATAAACGCATAACAATACCTTCAAATGTAACGGCTTCAGCTAAAGTCACAACACCATCTCGAGGGTTTCTATCGAGGTTTCTGTTCGCATTATATTCACGACTAGGGCTTTTATATGGTCCACCTAAAACTAGAGCATAAAACCCAGCTATTGTTTTATTATTATAGTCGCTTTTACGTTGTCGTGCTTTTACTGCAAGATATAAATCTAATAATTCGACTTGTTGTTGAGCACTCAGTGTAGTGATTTGCTTAGGGTTTGATTTAATTGAAGCTGGTATTCCTCTCGCTGTTAAATCTGAAGCATTAATATCTGTTATACCAATTTTAGTCCATTGACTTAAACCATATGCACCAGCGTTGTTGTCAATTTTAAGATTAAAACCGGCAGATTCAAAACCAAGAATAGCTGCAACGTCATTAGGGTTATAACCATGTTTTAAAGAAACACGTTTAATACCATCTTTAACCGCACCAAAAGCACCTGGTATACCCCAACCACATTTACGATCTGGAGTACCTTGTCCACCTTTTAAGATTTGTGCATCTGAATAAACTTGCCCGTTTCCACCTTCCTCAAAAAGCTGTTTCATTTCAACTACTGCTACTTCAGGAATAACAGTTGGTTGTTCAGCTTTCGTATAAAGTTCATCTACACGGCCAGAATAGCGTTGAGTTTCTGACGCTGTATAAGCTGCCAAAAGAGCCTCTAAGCGTTCATTTTGTTTATGGATCTCTTTAGTCAAATAGTTTTGTGCATTGATAATGTTTAGCTTTTCAATCAAAAGCCCCATCATCGACATAGTTGCTAATTCATTAAACCATTTAGAGTTGCCATAACGTCCAGTACCAATGTTTTCAATTAATTCTGCTGGCGTAGAATTAAGTGCACCAATATCAAAACCCACATCATCAGCCGTACCACCAAAAATAGTTCTAGGCGGTGCATATTGAGCAACATCATTTGCATAAATGGTACCGCTTGCAGCTGCTTCAGGTGAGATAGTACCGTCAGCAATCATTTGAGCGACTTGCACTTGTGCAGATCCATAAGCATCCATCGAAACATCGCCACTAAATGCAAGTGCTGGAAGCTTTTTGCCTTGTTTTACTGCAATGCCATCTACCGATGAAGAAACGGGGAGGGTGATTCCTGTTGATGATGAATATAAGGCATTCCATTGGGTCCTAATGGTGTTACCCAAGTACGGTGTGTATTTGTTTTCTAATGCTTGTCCTTGTGGCGAGACACTAATCACAACGTCCTGAGGTAAATATGGCGTAGGATCTGTTAACTTATATTCAGAACTACCCACATATGGCGCAGATCCTTTAACGCGTTGCTGAAGTGCAATGGATGGATTTTTAAAAACTTGATCTAAGTTTTTATTCAGCCAAACATCTAGCCCACGTTTTGCCTTTACACCATATTCAATGTGCAAATGCACGGCACATGAACCACAGCCTTTATTTGACATGTGTGCGATGTTTTGACCAGCTTGAATACGTTGACCAGGGTAAGCGTTAAATTTTTTTTGATACGATGGATCAGTATGGCGATACATGATTCGATCGCCAGTATCCATCTGCATAATTAGTGGGTTAGTGGTTGATTGGTTGCTTGAACCAGATGAACGTGTGTCATAAGAGACAATAGAACCTGAACCAATTGCTTTAAGTGTAAGGTCATTAGGATTCGCACGACTAATATCAATACCGTTATGACTACCAGCAGCGCCCCCTCGCAAACGAAATTCACCAAAACGACCAGCACTACGGCGCCCATCATTCGGCATGATCGAATATTTATGGAAAATCATTTTTTGAGCGTTGTTAGGAACTTTTGCCGTATTAGCGTTTGTAGCGGTTACGTTTTCAGAAATAGGATCGGCGTTAGCGGTATAAATAAAAGCCGAGCAAGTCACTAAAATTGCGACTTTAATGCCACAGCTCAAGGGCTTTAATTGAAATGAGGGTCTAAATTTCATAAGTGAATCGCCAGGCTTAAAGGAAGTTCTTAAAATAAATTAACTTCTTATTAAATGTCCCTAATATCTAAGTGGACGGATTAAGTATATACGATTAAATACGTATTTTATACTTTAAAAAAAGTTTTTAGGTTTTGTTTTAAGATAGTATATACATATAGCGTTAATCTTATTGATAGGTTTAAGAATAAGGTTACATGGTTTTAATATTTTAATTTAATAAAAGTAGTGAGGTATCTAAATATGTTAAATCACGCACACGTTTTAAGCGCTACTTTCGACCAAGCGATTGACCGCGCTTCAATGGGATTAGACTTTTTAATCCAAAACAAAGTACACCAGAAGAATGAAAATGCCTTGTTAGCTCACATTGAAATGCTAGAAAACAAAATCAAAGGTATTACAAATCAGTATAACGAATTGGTTGCTGAAGCGAACGCACACATTGATGACGTTACAAGCAAGCACAATGAGCTGGCGAACAAGTACAACAATGTTTGCGCCCAAATGAAAGCAAAAGACATCGAGCTTAATAACAAGCAAATTGAGTTAGAAAAAGAGCGTATCAACAACTTTGACTTACTTGTGCAAAACCGTTCATATAACAATTTGAACCGTGCTTACAGTCATGCAGTTGGTCAGCTAGAGAAAGATCAACAGCAACTTGTTAATATCGGCGTTCGTAGATTTATTTTTAACTCTACAAGCAAAAACAACATTCAGAAAATTAACTTTTAATTATGAATATTTTGATAAAAAAAATGGTGCTTTTTGAGCACCATTTTTTATTGTCTAGATTTTAAGGTTTACCTTTAAACTTAGACAGAGTTGAGCTTAAACCTGAACGCACACGATTAGTCATAGAGCTACGGCCAGAAATATTAGATTTCTTGGTTGCACTAGAACTAGCACCAAAACGTGCATTAGGAGTCGAACCAGTACCATACGTATACCCAGTACTACTTGCAACATTCACACTACCGAAAGTAGAACCAGTCTTAAATGCTGATGCTTTAGCTACACCACGATTAAACGTAGAAGCTGTTTTTCCGTAAGCATTTGCACCATATAGACCACCACCAGTAGTAGGCGTATTATTTGTACCACTTACACTTGTAGCACCCATACCGAATGTAGATTGACCTTGGCTTGGGCTAGGTGATGTTGGTTTAGCACCAAGACCAGTTGTACCACCCGTACCACCACTGACACCACTTGGAGTAATACCACCTGTACCACCAGTTGCAGCGCCAAAAGAAGCGGATCTAGCTGGCATATTTACAGGGCTATATGCAGTCGTACTACCAGTACCGCCTAATGTATTACCACCTGTACCACCATTGCCACCACCACCACCTTTCGGATTGTTTGGACCACCCTTACCACCATCAGGACGTCTACCAGGCGGTAAAGGACGGCGAGATGCTGGAGATGGACCAGACAACGTACTTGCAGCGCCACCAAACTTTTGAATAGCTTCTTTTGAGTTTGTTTCACCCCACTGACCGCCATTCAATCCAGAACCAATCCATTGTTGTACTTGGTCAGCAACACTAAATACCAACCCGTAAATCAGGTAGATCGCTGAAGTCATCAAGAATAGATATAAGAAGAACTTCCAGATAAACGTAATCAGCTCAGTAAAGATAACTGTAAACGTATTAGATGAATAAGCGATGCTCATTGCACCTTGGTAGCTAAAGAACATATCAGTAAGCGTAACGAGAGCTGGCCCGATAATAATTTCAGCCATCCAGAAACCAACAATGATAAATATTGGTCGCATGAACAACGTTAATACCGTGACATAACCTTGTGTTTGGCTACCGACAAAAGTACGCTCAGGGATCATGTGCATTAGCGCCCATAAAGGCAAACCACACACAGCGTATAGGATATGGATGATCCAACCCACACAAGCTAGACCAAAGAAGATCATTGGCATATATGGAATAACAACCGCCATCCACACACCAAGAATCGTCAAATATGTTACTAGCTGACCAAGGATAGGAGCAAAGATATTTTCAACGGCATATTCTAAAGCGTTGGTGCCTTCTTCAGTTACGCCCTTAAGCCCTGGTACCCATTGAACAAGTGCAGAACCAGAACGAGCAGTAAGCACGACTAATTTCATGCCGACAACAGTACCTTGAGCCACAGCTTTATAGACTAAGATTGCTTCACCAGTATCTTGAATATTACGGATAACATTCGTATTGCGGTGCAATGTAGTAGGGCTGATATTTGAGCTAGACGAATTATTATTTAATAATTCCGCATCGCCTTTTTCACCGACCAATATACCCATTACCAATGATTTAGTAATGTTTGTTGCCCAAGCAGAACCATACGCCGAAAACTTTTGATCGATGTTGGATACTTTGTTTGAGTCACCACCATCGGTAGACATTGATATTAAGTTGGTAGAGTCGGCAATATCGCCGTTTGCCACCCAATTATTGTTGGATGTAAGGCTACCAACAGCATTATCCATTGCAACATAAACGGTGTTATAAATTGCTTCACCTTTTGAGTTGCTCATGATTGCTGAATTCAGTGTAGGAGGGGTGAACGTCCACAAAGGTTCAGTAATATACTTCTCAACAATAGCGCGATATTGACCTACTTTAATACGAGCTTCAGGCGTCATCATCCAACCGCGCTGATTTAGCGTATTAACAACAGTTTGAACCGCAGTATAGCCATTTTCAGAAGTCAGAACATTATTCGTTACGGTATGACTCTTATTCACATAATTATCAACTAGCGCATTAAAGGCATCCATTCCAGCTTTACTAATAGGGAATGTGCCTTCTTGCTCAGTAGCATTAGCATTTACTTGATACGCGATATACCATTTTTCCATATCGATAAAAAATTCACGATATAGATTGTACTTTTGTTGCTGTAACTTTGCTTGTACATTTGCCAAAGCAACGTTGATCTTGTTTTGATCTTGCTGGCGTAATTTATAAACAGGGATATCCATCAATTCACTATTAACCGCAGCTGGATTAACAACGTTCATTGATGCACCGCCACAAATTGGCTCTTTTCTACCTCCAACTTCTAAACGGCTGTCTGAATATGCATAGTTATAAGTAATAGATGTCCAGTTTGTAGGTGTTTTAGCTGTTTTATCTATGTAGTTCTGCTTTACCTCCACTGCAGTCCTACTAACACCGGGATCAGCATGACCCACGTATGAACCATCATTGTAGAAGCGTCCGAACGCTGGAGGGAGAGCATAGAACTCTTGGTTTAAAACGTTAATGCAATGCAGCTGTCGAAGCATGACTGGCGCATTTTTTCTGAAGCCAAAAATATCACGTTGATGATCGTGCGTATCTGACAAACTAGCCGAAGCCATTAAGGATTCGCCTAATGTTCTATTATTAATTGTATTAGAAACATTATTTGACCAAAGCACCATACCGAGGACAACCACTTGAATGAAACAGTAGCCAGACGCGGTAGGTAAAAGCAAAATAATCGAATATAATATACGGGAAAACATCGTAGTGACTTTAGAATCTTTCCCGAAAGCTTCACCGTCCTGGGCGCTTTTCAAAAGTGCAGTTAAACCAATACCGATCGCAAAAACCAGAACCAAAGACATTGCCACACTAGCTACACCACCTAATAATATATTAGTGAGTAATCCTGATGATGGTACTGTCGAAGCCGGGCCAGACGCATTGATAAACGCATTGATGAAATCGTGTCCAAAGATAGATGAGAGAAGAGTAACGGCTTGGTCGCCATCACAATTCGGATTTGTCGATTGACAAAATAAACTCATAGCTAACTCACCGTTTTTCTTAATGCTTCTTATACATCGCTTACTTAAGACGACTAAAAGCAAAGTGTTATAAATTACAAGTTAGACGTTTAACTAAAAGGCTTAATACCTTTTAACCAAAGAATCATTAAAACCATTTTATTACAAATAACAATGGTTTTTAAATTAGCAATAATGTACCACAAAACTATTATTGGTATATACAGAAAGTTTAAACATGACTTGCTAATTGTTTTAATGATTTAGTTTAAATACAAGAGACTATTATGGATAAAGCAAAGTTTACATCTCACTTAATTTTACTGTCGGAAATTAAGAAATCTGTATCTAAAGATATGGGGAAAGATATAACTGTTTTAGAGTTATCCTACATACTCAACCAAAGCATAAATCCTTTAATGGCAATAACTTATAAAGAAAAACTAGATAAAATAAATACTTTTGAATTAGATCCTATTGAAGTTCTCAAAAAACGGAAGAACCTAAAAATATTAAAAGTATTAAACCTCATGCTTACGTTAAATCTAGACAAAACCATTAAAAAAGACGATATAGAAAGTTACAACGAGTATAAAGACAAGTTTTTAGAGAACATCGCAACAATAGGTTTAGACAGATTAGAGCAAGAAGCGTTAAAGGTACAAATTGAAAATTTATTGAAGTATAATTGGGTATCTTAATACATCTCTTAATTTTAAGATTCTGACTTTAATAAAGGGTTTAAGCCAAATGGAAAACATACAGAACGAAGAAGATATACTTCAAGACGCGACCAGAGCCGTTTTTAATTGTGGCACTAGTTTTAGTGAAGCTAAAGTAGTTTCCCTTACTGACGAGTTTAACCCACAACCTACACTACAAACACAACGAACCAACCTAAAATATATCTACGACAATAAACTACCGAATGAAATTGGTCGTCAATTAGCGCAAGAACCAGAATACCAAGAAGAAACACGTTCATTACTTGTTGGCCACTTTAAAGAAATGGCTCTAGAAGATTTAATTGAGCAGCAAGATTACCAAAACCGCTACAAACAAACAGATCCAGAATTGGACCAAGACAATGAATATGAAAACAATTCGGATAACGAATACACATCACGCCCACCAGAGCCTAGACCTTGGTAAGCCTAACCATTAAAAAGAAAATGCCCGAATGATGGGCATTTTTTATATCTACGTAATATCTAGCTTCAAAAGTTCAGATGGATCTATGCGCTGACGGAATGAACATGCGAGTTCTTTTACAATTTGATTTTGATATTGTTTGCGGTCGAATGTGTCAAAAGCTGAAACCTCAATTTCAGGATCAGTGATTGCATTTAGAAGATCCTTGGTTGCATTGAGTGATGCGGTAGGACAAACATAGATAAGGTTAAGCACTGAAGTACGAAGCAAAATATCTAATAAGTGATATTTGGGCGGTTCCAGTTCCTTATCTACATTAGAAAAGTAGTTCACAAGATAAATGTCATTTGATAAATGCAGATTGATATTGTCAATGAGATCTTTGGTAACACCGTCAAGAATGCCATTCACCTTCAACAAAAGTTCAGTGTTTTCGATGTCTTTAATTTTTTGCGTATCGACACGTTCATTAAATAAGTTGTTTAGATTTCTCAAAAACTTTGGTTGTGGCGCCGTAGTTTCAAAATACATCTGATTTTTGATACGGTCCTTCATGTAAGTTTGGATCATCTTAGCTTCAGAAGAAAGAAACTCAATCTTAAACGTGTCGTATGACACTAGATCAATAAATACTTGCTGGCCAGCACCCGACTTAATATCAAACCAGTTCATAAAAATACTGGCTTTGAGTGATTTCAATTGTTTAAGAATAGCCGTCTTCTCAAAATCATTCATATTGAAGTAGCTACTTGAAAAAGTATCGAGATAAAACTTCCATTTATCTTGCACTATATTCCACGCTTGATTAATAGAAATGATTGGAGCATCTATAATTTCATCTTTGATGGATTTTGACAGCTCATATAATTCATTTAAACGTGCTTGGTAGTTGAAGTCTTGAGTAATCACATTCTTTTCTTGTGTTGTGGACTCAGAATCCTCAAGATCCGCACCAACCAATAAATAAGCATCGGTTACTTTTGGTGTTTCCTTATTTGACGGTGCTGGTACTGGAGCACTAGAATGTTCAGTGGAAAAAGTTTCATCATCTTCCGCTGGCGTATACGGCGGTGTAGTCTCTTCATTAGGAGAACGTGCGTCTGTACGTTCAGCAAAAAAGTAAAACAATTCTTCTTGCGGTGCAACTTTAAACGGCGTCACATTATTATTGATGATTGCTTTTACAATATGGTTTGCCAGTTTTAGCGTGTAGGATAGGGCATGTATATAAAGCTCTAATGTTGCAAAGTCACTGGTATCAACTTCATTAGCACCAAACCAAGATAGGTTACGCAGTTCAAGCCAGCTCGTGAAAGAATCGTGAGAGCTATTAAAACTTAGATCTACGGTCTTGGACAAATAGATAAAAACGCAAAACAAAAACCTATTTTTGTACTCATACTTAAATACATCAGAATCGGTCCAGATCTTATTCTCAATGAGAGCAAGAATGTAATTTAAAAGCTCATGGTGTTTAGTCGAATCGATTAAGTTGTCTGGTAATACTTTTAGTTGATTAAGGTGTGGTTTTACAGGTGCATCATTGGATGGTTTAAGGAAGTGGTAGAACAAGTTAAATGTTTGCGTATCATCTATATCAATTACAGGTTCATAATCATCTTCATCTACGTTATTTAGATCCTGTTGAATATCGACTATTTGCCCGGTGTGACCTTCTGAACGGTCAATCTGGCAGATACTAAAAAGAACAGGCAAAACCCCGACAATATTACGGTTGTCAATTGTTTGATAGTGGGTATCAAAAAATATCGTATCAGCTAAAAACGTACCTTTATGATAGTTGAGAAAGAAGAATAGTACGTTATTTAAAGAACGGTGATTTTCACCATAAGAGGTGTTAGAAGTAGCGTTAAAGTCATCGAAAAAAACTAAATTTGTATCCATCTAAAAATAGTGAACCGTCCTGGTTTTATCGGAGACAGGTTTGCTTGAGTCAGGCAGCATAGCCTGACGGAATTAATGAACAATAGTAGATATTTTCCGCATCAACAGGCGATACATATCCATTGGTAGAATGCAATCGTTCATGGTTGTACCAGTGTACCCAATCAAGGGTTGCTAGCGCAACATCATTTACGCCATCCCATTCCTGTTTCAAATAATCAATCACCTCCGCTTTATATAGCCCATTCACACTTTCAGCTAGGGCATTATCATAAGAGTCACCTGTCGTGCCGACTGATGCGGCAAGCCCCGATTGTTTAAGCCGTTCACCGTACTTAATCGATAGATACTGACTACCTTTATCAGAATGATGAATTACTCCGCTTGGTCTGCCTCTAGCGTCTAATGCTTGATTTAGGGCATCTAGAACTAGCTGAGTGTCCATATGATTCGATACTTTCCAACCCACAATAACTCGCTTGAATACGTCGATGACAAAGGCGGTATAGACCCAGCCTGTTTTGGTCTTGATATAGGGGTGAGTAGACCAAGGGAATTTCACCCTTAGCCCCTCGCAGAACCGGACATGAACCTCTCAGCTCATCCGGCTCCCATTATCCAACCGATGGTAAACATCCCATTTTCCAGTGCACAAAGGCATTT
>NZ_VPDH01000024.1:0-1507 GCF_013417785.1 Acinetobacter sp. YH12227
ACCGACAACAGCACAGCCAACCGGTGATGCAACAACTGTATGAATGGCTCAACCAACATTATCTGACGGTGCCATCGAGTTCTCCAACCGCCAAGGCCATCAATTACAGTCTGAAGCGTTGGCCAGCCTTAAGCCGCTATCTGGATGATGGCAATCTACCCATTGACAATAACTGGGCAGAGAACTCAATGCGTCCCTGGGCATTGGGCCGTAAGAACTGGTTGTTTGCAGGTTCGCTGCGCAGTGGACAGCGAGCGGCAAATATCATGACTTTAATCCAGTCAGCAAAGCTGAATGGGTTGGATCCGTATGCCTATCTCAGTGATGTGCTGAAAAGGCTGCCGACGCATAAAGCGACCCAAATAGAAGAATTACTACCACATCGCTGGAAATCCAACTCAAATTAAAAAATAGGCATGGGGTTCAGCGGACGCTTACGTCATTCGCACCATGGGTATCGTTATTATGAATAAATGACCTAAATTCAGTACTCAAATAATTATAAATAACATCATAGCTTAGAGAGTCACCCGCTTTCAGGGTACTTTTTAGATATTCCTCTAGTACTGCATAACCAGACCCTTGAGGTGCAACGCGTTCATCCCACTGTAAATGATCGGTATTAATCGTGTCTGCAAAAATAATGTCATGACCATCCCCTGCATAAATTACATCAGGACCAACATTATGCATTTCAGACTTTATTTGACCATTAATTAGATAAGACATTAGCTCATCAGGATTTTGTAAAACTTGAGCTTCTCCTTGACCCGCAGTCACTTTTGCACCATTAGCATCAGTATTATCATATTTGGTCAAAGTAGTGACTTTAGGGTTAAGAATCCCCGCAGCAAAAACTTTAGATAATTGATCTAGTTGCTTAAATAAACTATTGGTATCTCGACCATCATCGGTTTGTGGTTCGCCATCAGTAATAAAATACGTTTGGTTTTCATAAAAATTACCTTCAGCCGCAAGCGAGTTAAACCACGTTACTGCTTGATCAAATGCTTCACCATAATCAGTTCCACCCGAAGTTTGCTCAGGCCTTAAAAATGATGCAGCTTTATAAAAAGCGACGATATTTTTTTCAATCCATTGCTCTAATTCTGCCGTTTTTAATGAATTTTTTAAATCTGATGCCGAGATCTCAAACGATTTTCGATTCCCTTCATAACCTTTTGAACTAAAAGTCATTATTTTTAGATTTATATTTCCATCATGCTTAGATAAAACATTACTAAAATAATTCAGTACATCTTGAACCATCTCTGCATGAGAAACATCTTTACCATTATGTTTAATCAGATCCGCCATACTTCCAGATAAATCAATCAACATTGCGACATTATAGTTTTGGCCAGCTTCGGTAAATGTATGTAGACCACCAATATCCCCCACAATGACATCATTACCAGCCGTACCATTTAATACATTACTGTCATTCGTACCAACTGAAATCGATCCCTTTTCATCTTCAATTTCCCAGGTCGGCGGTTTTACAGGA
>NZ_VPDH01000026.1:0-48258 GCF_013417785.1 Acinetobacter sp. YH12227
CTTAACGTCTGATAATTTTTGAATATCTTTGAATTTCATCCAAGGATTATCTCTTGAATTAAATAATTTTGCTGATTAATTTAAGATCAAATAAATTGTACGTTTTTTGATTTATGACGGAAGTCTAATGTACGTTCCGAACTCAAAAAAGTACAAATTGATGTCCGTGATTTTGGTCAAGGCGTGGCAACACAAGACCAAGCACAACTGTTTCAACCATTTTTTAGTACCGAAATTACTGGAACTGGTTTAGGATTATATTTGGCACATAGCTTCTGTGAAGCGAACCAAGCGCAGCTTTCCTATGTAGAACAAAAACAGGGAGCGTGTTTTAGGATTGTCAGTCAACAAGCTGTTCTTTAATTTTTTTGGGGTGAAATGTGGATTCTCAACCACTGGTATTATTAGTCGATGATGAGGAAGATTTATGTACCCTCATGCAAATGTCATTGTCACGGATGGGAGTCAATACACATATTGCTCATCGCATTGAAGATGCAAAAAAAGCACTATCTAACCATGTGTATGATGCCTGTTTAACTGACCTTAACCTTCCCGATGGCAATGGGCTGCAGCTTTTGGATTGGATCAATGAACACTGTCCAAACCTGCCCGTTGCAGTACTGACTGCCTATGGCAACATGGAAATTGCCATTGCAGCGTTAAAGGCAGGCGCATTTGACTTTGTCAGTAAACCAGTCAATACCAAACATTTAGAACAATTGTTGCAAAAAGCACTCAATAAACCGGTTAATTCTAATCAACCGCAACAAGACAGTCTTGAACATAAAATGTTGATTGGGCAGTCTTTACCCATTCAACAACTACGTACCACGCTTAAAAAATTAGCTCGTTCACAAGCACCAGTATTTATTACCGGTGAATCAGGTACAGGCAAAGAAGTGGTAGCGAATCTAGTACATCGTCTCAGTAATCGTAATGAAGGACCATTTATTGCCATTAACTGTGGTGCAATTCCATCTGAATTAATGGAAAGTGAACTTTTTGGACATAAAAAAGGCAGCTTTAGTGGTGCGATCCAAGACAAACAAGGTCTGATCCAATCTGCTCATGGCGGTAGCTTATTTTTAGATGAAATTGCCGAATTGCCTTTGTCCATGCAGGTCAAATTATTGCGTGCTGTACAAGAAAAGCGGATTCGCCCTGTAGGTTCAGACTGTGAAATCGATGTGGATTTCCGTGTGATCAGTGCCAGTCATCAAGACCTAGATGCTTTAGTGCAACAAGGCCGCTTCCGTCAGGATCTATATTTCCGCATTCATGTCATGGATTTAGCCCTACCCGCACTTAGAGAACGTGGTGATGACATTTTATTATTGGCAAAATATTTTATTCAAAAAATTAGCAATGAATGGGAAATTGCAGCAAAAGCCTTAACCCCTCGCGCTCAGCATTTTTTATTGAGTCAATATTATCCAGGTAATGTTCGTGAACTGCGCAATATTATTGAACGCGCCATGACTTTATGTGATGACGAGCAGATTGATTTACAACATTTGCAGAGTGCACCATTACGCCATCCTAACAGTGCCTTAAATACCTCGGCCCTAAATAACCCTGAGTCCAATGTATCATCACAAGGTTCAGCGGATATCACAGCCTTGCCTAAAAAATTACCAGAAGAAGGCTTAGAGCTTTATTTGGAAAATATTGAGAAAGACATATTACTCAATGCGCTGAATTTAACCCATTGGAATCGTACTTTGGCAGCAAAAAAACTGGGAATGTCATTTCGCTCTTTACGTTACCGCTTGAAAAAATTTGGTTTGGATACCGAAGATGAAGAATAAGCCTCGGCTTATTCTTTTTTATTTTTGGGTTAATAATAAATCTGCAACATGCTCGACATAATTGTCGTCACGCGCGTCATGTTGTAGTGGGTAATTAAAATCAGGCTGTACGCCAATACCCTCAATCATTTTGCCATTAGGCGTTAAATATTGAGAGACGGTCATTTGCAGCGCTGCACCGTTATTTAGTGGAAAAAGTTTTTGTACCACACCTTTGCCATAACTTTTTTCACCCGCCACCCAAGCACGTTTATGCTCTTTCATTGCCGCAGTAAATACTTCAGCCGCTGATGCAGAACGGTTATTAATTAAAATCCCTACTTTTAAATTTTGAAACTCAAAACTCGGGAGTGCCTGAAACTCTTGGTCACCTTCCGAACGACTTCTAGTCGAAACAATAATGCCTTGGTTTAAAAATAAATCGGCACTTTCTACAGCTGCAGAAAGCAAACCACCAGGGTTATTTCTTAAATCAAACAATACTGCTTTTACACGCGGCCCATGACTTTCAATCAAGCGTTTAATCTCATTGGCGGTGTCTTGCTGAAAAACATGCACACTCAACACCAAAACTTGATTACTCAAGAGTTTGGATTCGATATCCGTTTCAATTTTGGTATTACGCACAATATTCAGTGGCTGATTCAAAGTGAGTAATTGCAAATTTAAAGTCGAGCCAATTGCACCGGCGAGCAAATGTCGAACTTGATCTTGATTAAGTTTTTTGAGTTCTTGATCATCTATTTTAAATACAGCTAAGCCATTTTTTAGCCCTTGCTTCGCAGAGTCAGCATCAGCTTTTAAATTATAAATGACCCACTGTTGTAAGGGATTATCGTAGCGCAAACTAAAATCTACACTCGCCAAATCACCTTCGGTATATTGCAATAGTTGTTTATAGTCTTCAGCAGAAAGATAACGCGAATAACGGTCTAGCCCTCCCACCAAGCCCTGTATGGCTTGCTGAAATAAAGCATCGTCATTTTTTTCAACTAAATAATTTTCTTTAACCACGCCATAAATTTGCACAAACTGTTGAATCGATTCAACAGGTACTTCGGCATAGCTTTGTTCATAACTTCCATCAAACTCATCGAAAGTCGACTTTGCTTTGTCGGCTCCCCATGCGAAATGACTTGAGCACAGCAGTAGTGCTGTAGCGCTTACAATAGACGTCCAATGTGCTCTAGCCATTCCCAATCCTTTGCTAATTAAGCATCCAGTGTAATTAAATTGCGACCTTGCATTTCTGCAGGGACAGGAACATTCATCAACGTTAATAGCGTTGGTGCAACGTCTGCTAATACACCGCCTTCTGCAATCGTTGCTGAAGTAGGACCAACATAAATGAACGGAACAAGTTCAGTAGTATGTTGAGTATGCACCTGACCACTTTGGTAATCTTGCATTTGTTCAACATTACCGTGATCGGCTGTAACCAACATGTGACCTTTATTTGCCATCACCGCTTCGTATACTCGACCTAAGCACGTATCCACCGCTTCAACCGCCTTAACTGCAGCATCAAACACACCTGTATGGCCGACCATATCACCATTAGCAAAGTTCACAACCAATAGATCAAATTCACCTGAGTTAATTGCTGCAACCAACTCATCCGTCACTTCATAAGCACTCATTTCCGGTTTTAGGTCATAAGTTGCAACACTTGGTGATGGAATTAAAATACGTTTTTCACCCGGATATTCATCTTCACGACCACCACTGAAGAAAAATGTCACATGTGCATATTTTTCAGTTTCAGCAATACGTAATTGTGTTTTACCCAAGTTAGATAGATATTCACCAATTGAGTTGTGTAATTCTTCTGGCATGTATGCCACAGGCGCATCAATCGTTGCTTGATAACGTGTCAACATCACAAATTTAGACAAGTTTGGAACAACTTTACGCTCAAAGCCCGCAAAGTCTTTTTCCACAAAAGCTTTGGTAATTTCGCGTGCACGGTCAGCGCGGAAATTCATGAAGACAACACTGTCGCCATCTTGAATTTTTGCAAGTTCACCAATACGTGTTGCGGTTACAAATTCATCTTTCTCATCTGCTGCATAAGCCAACTCTAAACCTTCAACAGCAGTTTGTGCTGTACGTGCAGCTTCGCCTTCAGTCAGTAGACGATACGCTTGTTCTACACGGTCCCAACGATTGTCACGGTCCATTGCAAAGTAGCGACCAATCATTGTCGCAATACGACCTTGACCTGGATATTGCGCAAATAATGCATCTAATTTTTCTAATGAAGGCTGAGCACTTTTTGGTGGTGTATCACGACCATCAAGGAAAGCATGTAGATAAACTTTCGCGCCACGTTTCAAAGCAAGCTCAGCCATAGCGACGATATGATCTTCATGTGAATGAACACCGCCTTCAGACAATAAGCCCATGATATGCACTGCACCATTGGCAGCTTTGGCTTTTTCAACAGCATCGACTAATACTTCTTGTTCAAAGAAAGCACCTGTACGAATGTCTTTGGTAATACGAGTGAAGTCTTGATACAGTACACGACCTGCGCCAAGGTTCATGTGGCCTACTTCTGAGTTACCCATTTGTCCATCTGGAAGACCAACGTCTTCACCAGAACCTGAGATTAATCCATGCGGATGTTTTTCTTGCATTGCTGTTAAGTTTGGTCGCTTCGCTGCTAAAAAAGCATTATCTTCGACCGCTTCGCGATGACCCACACCATCCATAATTACCAATACGTGTGGGATTTTGCCAGCAGTTGCATCCGTCATAATGAATACTCTTTCGTTTATAAATTAATCATCATATCTTACCGAACTTTCGGTGAAGACTCTATGTTGCGACCATAGTTAATCTTGGTCAGCAGCATTGTTTTACCCAATGTTGTGCCGACTTAGCGGGCACGATGCAGCAGATAACCACCTACTGCAAACATGAGAATAATCGGTACAAAAACGAACCATGCTGGAGATGGCGAATACACCAAACTTGCATAGCCGAGGAAATCTTGAAGGTAGAAGAAGCCAAGCCCAGCAAACAATGCAATGACCAGGCGAAAACCCATCGATTGTTGACGTAATGGCCCAAAAATAAATGAACAGGCAATCACCACCAAGGCAATCAATGCAAATGGTGAACCGAATTTTTGCCAAAAGGCCAATTGGTAGGTTTTAGGCACTTGGCTGTACTCGTTCATATAGCTCATGAAGCTGACCAATTGACTAGGAGACAAATCTTCAGGATCGATCGTCACCATATGTACATATTTCGGCTGTAAAGCCAAAGATAAAGGCTGCTCTGCATTTTGTTTTGTTACTGCATCACCCGTATTTAGCATATCCATTTGAATTGCATTTTGCAGTGTCCAAGCCCCATCTTTAATGAAGTTCCCCTGATCTGCATCCAAGGTCCCACGTAGACGATAGTTATCATCAAAATCGACCACTTGTACATCTTTGATCTGACCTTGCGAATTAGCATAATCAATGTAAATAAAACGCTGCCCTTCACGAGACCAATAGCCTTTTACCTCACCCAATTCAGCCGCAGTGCGATGACTCTTGACACTTTTTGCTTGCTCATTGGTATGTGGAATAACCCACTCACTTAAAGCAAAAGACAGTACCACCAGAATTAACGCTGAGCGAATCACCCAACCTACAATACGCCACAGACTAATGCCCACAGAACGCATGACAATCAATTCACTGTTAGACGCTAAAGTTCCTAGACCTAAAACCGCACCAATCAAAGCGGATATGGGTAATATTTCATATAAATAATTTGGTGAGTTCCACAACACATATTGCAAAGCATTCCATGCATTGTAGCCTTCTTTCAATGAGCCCAATTCACCTAAATAGGTAAATAGCACCTGTAAACCAGCCAAGACTGCTGTCGCACCTAACATGGCTAAAGCAGTGGTTTTGGTCACATGTTTTGCAACTATACGACGTGCCAACATTGTTAAGACCTCACTCGCTGAATTTGTTTCTTAATCTTGGGTGCCAACTTTTGTTTACGCGAAAACAGTGCTGCCGCGATTGCATAAATCACCAAAACAAGTGGATAAGCAGCAATACCCATTTCATCTTTACTGATACGAGTTTTAATCGCCATTAAAGCCACAATTAGGCTGGCGAAGATCAATAAAGCTGGGAATAATTTTAAGTAACGGCCTTGACGCGGGCTCACTTCAGACAATGCCGTTGCCAACATCAATGCCACAATAATGGTAAACGGTACAAAGATACGCCAACCCAATTCACTTGCAACGACAGGGTCATGGCGATTTTCCCAAAGTTTAGTCGTCGCTAATGCTTCAACTTCAGTACTTTCAAATTTCGCTTCTTTATCATTTTCTAAACGTAAACGATAACTTTGAAATTCTGCTTGTGTATAACGTGGTTGACCTGGATAGATTTCATAACGACGTCCTTCAACCAAATCCACCACATTAGCATTATCATCCGGCACTTCAACACGCGTAGCTTCTTTCGCCAAGATAATCACATCTGGCTTACCATCTTTTTCTGCGCGTTGATAGAAGAAAATATCTTTGAGATTTTTACGATCTTCAGATAAATCACCTGCATAGATGGTATAGGGGCCAGAAGAAATAAACTCTTTGGGACGTACGAGGTCAAAGCCTGTACGGACTGCTTGCGAAGTAGTCAACGCTTCGTATTGACGGATGCCCCATGGTGATGCCCATAACATTAAGAAGGCTTGAACCGCCATAAATACCACAGCCATCGGCACCAATAAACGTGCTAATCGATTGCGACTCACACCACTACTATTCAATACTGCCATTTCATGGTCAACGTACAAACGACCAAACACCAGCATCAAACCAATAAAGAAACCCAATGGAAGAATCAAAGTTAAGAATTCAGGCAAACGATAACCAATGATGCTAAATAAAATACTTGCATCTAAGCGACCCTGAGCCGCAACCCCAAAGTACTTGATCAAACGGCCACCCATCATGATCAAGGTCAGTAAGGAAATCACGACGAGTGATGTTGACACCACTTGCTTGACCAGATAACGCCGAATAATCAATTCAATTCTTCCAAAAATAGGGCAAATAAAAACTAGCGATAGTTTACCCGAATGTTAAAAATATAAAACCTATACCCTTGTTACGCATTGAAACTCTATTCAGATAAATGTTTCAATGGTTTAATGGTTTATAAATTTAAAAAGGCATGAATACCGCACATGAAACTTGCTATAAATACATCTGTCCAACCGAATGCTGCCAGCCAATATTTGTTGATTTTAGTAGATTCTGAGCACGTTCAAAATGCAGCAACTACTTATCAAATCAATGATTTAGATAGCCATATTGAAGCAACACAATTTAAAGCTGCTTTAAATGAAAGTTTAGCACTGGTCGGTAGCGTTGCCGCTTGTCGTAATAGTGCACTTTTGGGTCTAGGCAAAGTATCTGAATTACAAGTAAATAAACTTGCAAAAATTGCACAAACCATTATTAAAGCATCACAAAAAAAATTCCAGCATATTAGTGTAGACATCTCTGCATTACCGCAAGAGCAACATTACTTGTTTGCACTCAGCTTAACTCAAGCTGCATATGCCTTTGATGAATACAAATCAAAGAAAAATGAATTTGCTTTAACACAAATTGATTTAATTGCCGCTAAAACATCACTCAGCACAGCACAGTTAGATTTAATTGAAGCAGTTCAATTAGGTCAAAGCTATACACGTGATCTAGGTAACCGTCCGGGCAATATTTGTTTCCCTGAATATCTAGCTGAACAAGCTCTAGCATTGGCAGCAGAGTTCCCAGAGCAACTAAAAGTGACCGTACTTGATGAACAGCAAATGGCTGACTTAGGTATGGGTGCATTCCTTGCTGTCAGCAAAGGTTCAGACCGTCCAGGCCGCATTATCACTATTGAATATTTATCGAACCGCGAAGAAGCACCAGTTGTATTGGTTGGTAAAGGTGTAACTTTTGATACAGGCGGTATTTCATTAAAACCAGGCGCTGGCATGGACGAAATGAAATACGACATGTGTGGTTCAGCATCTGTGTTGGGTACCATTCGCGCACTCTGTGAAGCAAAATTACCGATTCATGTTGTCGGTGCAATTGCTGCTGCCGAAAACATGCCTTCAGGTCATGCAACACGTCCGGGTGATATTGTAACTACGATGAGCGGTCAAACGGTTGAAATTCTAAATACTGATGCCGAAGGTCGTTTAGTGCTGTGTGACACGTTGACTTATGTTAAACGTTTTAACCCTGCCCTCGTTATTGATATTGCAACCTTAACAGGTGCATGCGTGGTAGCGCTTGGATCAGTGCTGACAGGGATGTTCACACCAGATGATGAACTTGCTGCAGAGTTAACTGCTGCCGGTCAACACAGTTTTGACCGTGTATGGCGCATGCCTGTGATTGAAGATTACCAAGAACAATTGGACTCTCCATTTGCAGATATCGCAAACATTGGTGGTCCTAAAGCAGGCTCAGTAACTGCTGCATGTTTCTTACAGCGCTTCACACGTGAATACCGTTGGGCGCATTTAGATATTGCCGGTACAGCATGGAATTCAGGTGCAAATAAAGGCGCAACGGGTCGTCCAGTACCCTTATTGATGCAATTCTTAGCGAATCGTGCACAAGCGAATGGCTAGAGTTAGCTTTTATTTATTTGAAAAAAGTCCTGAACGACAAGTCGAAAGTGCTTGTCGTTTATGCCGTAAGATTCTGCGTCAACCTGAACGTATTTGGTTGTACTGTGCTGATGCAGACTTGCAGCAACAATTAGATGAACGCCTGTGGAGTTTTGATCCCACAGGCTTCATTCCACATGGTATCGACCAAGTTGATGCAACCGTGTGTATATCCGCGCAGCTGCCTGAACAATCGGATTGGATTGTGTTTAATTTTAACGATCAAGCACTTGAACAGTTCGCAAGTTTTAGTCACATTATCGAAATTATTGAAAATAACGAAGCTGCCAAAATCATTGGCCGTGAAAAGTATAAGCATTATCGAAAATTAGGCGTGCAACCAAACACCCATAAACTTTAATTCGAAATGCGATACCGCTAGAACAAGGAGATGCACCATGGCATTAAATGTAGGTCCCGAATTTAAACAGCGTTGGTTAAATGTGCCTGAAGCTGTACGCCAGACCTTTATTGATGACCTCGGTCGCATTTGCGATGTGTTGAATCCCAGCACAGATATTCAACAGTGGTTGACGCACGATCAACAGCAGCAGAAAGTTTCATTTGAAAAAATTGAAACTGCTTATGCAGACCTGAAAGCACAATTGATTGAAGATGCTCGCATTCGTAAACAATTGGCCTTAGAAAAAGCATTGGAAGAAAAACGTGCGGCTGAACAGGCTTATGCAGAACAACTGAAACGTGATGAAGAAGTTCGTTTCGCTGCACAAACCCAAGCCTTGGCCATGATGCAAGTCAATTTAGATCGTGACGTACAGCACTATGCTTCGCGCTACCACAAAAACCCTGAAACAGGTTTAGCCGGTTTATCACAACACCTTTCTGTGAGCGAAGGACAAATCCTGTCTGAACTCGAAAGTGTACGGGTGCGTTTAGAACTCGAAGCTGAAACGCAGATTGAACAAGCCGTGCGCGACTTCCGTGAAAAATTAAAAGTCGCTGCCCAAGAAGAAATTGAATATATCTTAGAAAATTCAAGTTTTTCTACACAAAGCACTGAATAAGTGAACTCCATATTTTCAGTCCTTGACTAAGCTGTCATCA
Source organism: Acinetobacter sp. YH12227 (assembly GCF_013417785.1). NCBI lineage: Bacteria > Pseudomonadati > Pseudomonadota > Gammaproteobacteria > Moraxellales > Moraxellaceae > Acinetobacter > Acinetobacter sp. YH12227. Next base: position 9,579 of record NZ_VPDH01000026.1, read on the forward strand.
AATTGACATCTTTCTGCAACATGATGTTCATATCCCTGAAGCGGGCATCGACTTTGGGGAACAAAATAATCATGCATCCAGACGGGACTGAAACATGGACATTATCCAACAGATTAATCAGAAGATATCCGCTTTAGCTGTAGGCGAAACTTGGAAGATTAGTGCTAAAGATTTATGGCTGAGTCATTCAGATTTTCACAGTATTTCCGTGTACTTAAGTCGTGAATCTGAAAAAGGTCAATTTTCTATCAATCTACCAGTTCAAACAGCACTCACCCATCCACTTGATATCGTGACTGTGACCAAACACTAATAACTACGCAATAAAAAAAGCCCTACTTGGGCTTTTTTTATTTATTAACTTTAATTTAGACCAAATCAGCAACTGCAGACACAGTATGACCTAAGAAAAATCCAATTCCTAAGAGTAATCCAATCCAGATAAAACCGCCCAATACGTTATAAAACATAAAACTTGCTAAGTTCATATGCGCTGAACCTGCTGCAAACGGTGCAAATGAACGAACAAAAGGAACAAAGCGCGCCACTAAAATGGTCTTTCCGCCATGCTTCATAAAATATTTATTGGTTTTCACCATATATTCAGGCTTAAAGTAGCGCGTATGCTTATTAAAATATTTAATGCCCAACACGCTACCCGTATAGTAATTCACGCTATAACCGAGTACCGATGCAACAAATAGCATAATGCCCATGGTGTGCAAATGAATGACATCGGTGGTTGAACACAATGCACCAATCGCAAGAAGTAGACTATCTCCCGGCAGAAAAAACATGAACACTGAACCTGTTTCAGCGAATATCACTAGGAATAAAATGGCATAGATCCACACACCATAATTTTCCAGCAACAATGGCAACCACTGCTCTAGATTCAGCAAAAAATCAATCATTGTCACCTGTCTGATTATTCATCGTATTTTAAATACCGCGACACATTATCACCAAAAATAAAAAAACAGTCTAATTTTTCAATCAGACTGTTTGGTTTTCGTTTCTTTCATCTTATTTTAAGAAACCATTTTGGGCCAAGAAATCCATACTAATTTTTGACTGTTGTGTTGTTTCAGCTGCTTTGTCACCCATCAATAAACGTTCAATATAACGAGCTAAAACATCCACTTCTAAGTTCACTTTAGTTCCAGCTTTCCACGTAGCAATATTGGTTCGGTGTGCCGTATGTGGAATCAAATTCAAGCTCAACACATTGCCACGTAAGTGATTGATGGTCAGGCTAATGCCATCCACAGTCACTGAACCTTTTTCTGCAAGATAACGTGCAATTTCTGCCGGTGCTGTGACTTCAAAATAAATCGAGCGTGCATCTGAACGAACAATAGTAATTTCACCAACTGCATCGACATGACCACTGACAATGTGACCGCCGAAACGCGTGGTCGGTAACATGGCTTTTTCCACATTGACCGACTGCCCTGCTTTCCAATGTTCAAGCGTGGTTCGATTTAAGCTTTCACGAGATACATCTGCAGCATACCAGTTACTACCAAAATCAATGACCGTTAGACAGATACCATTGGTGGCAATTGAATCACCCAAATGTACATCAGACATATCAAGATCTGTTTGAATTCGCAGGCGAACATCACCGCCTACATTTTGAATGCTTTCAACCTTGCCTAAACTTTCGATAATGCCTGTAAACATATTCAATCCCTGATTAAAATGGGCGGTGTTTTTTTACCACAAATCAAGCTGCGTACTCACGCCTGAGGTATCTACACCACCTAATTCTGCAAAATGGTGAAGTTGACTCAACAACTGACGAATAGGTGGGCCTGATTTTGCGTGCGTATCAGTAATCACAATAAATTCGAGTACGCGTGCACGCTCAGACTGACGTTGTTTACTCACGCGATAACGCGGCACATCTTGCGTCAATAAACTCACACGACCACGTTTAAGGTTGGCTTGTAACAAATCAGTCGCGCTGATATTACCATCGGTTGAATAGCTGGTCAGAATATAACGTGCGTTAATGGTTTCTAATAATTTTTCATACGCTTCTTTGGCATGCTTTGAAGAATTATAAGGGCTAGGACGTTCTTTACGCCATGCACGGTCAATCCCGCTCTTAAAGCCTTTGGTATCAGGGGTTGGAAGATCGACCTGATCCCATAAGGTTAAAGCATTTAAAACATGATAATTACTGCTGTACGCATGTTGGTTATACGGTGGATCAAGATAGGCCACATCGACTTCAAAGCCACTCATTTGATTCGCTAAGTGCTGTGCATCGACACACCACATTTCTGCTGCTGGGCGTTTTGGATCGCCAATTTCACAAAAGCGACTCGGCGTTAACCACAATAATGAGCCAATCCGATCCAACGCGGCTTGGGTCTTCCCCCCCCAGCCATGGTGAAAGCTTTTAAATACACCACTAGTGTTACTGACAAAACTGGCTGAATATAGCAATGGAGCCAACAAAGCACTCATTTCTACATCATCAATAGCACCTTGCGCCTGCCATGTGGCAATTTGCTGACGAATGGCATCAATACGCATGCCATTACGACGTTTGAAGAACAAACGGTCACGTGCCGGATCATAAATCTCGTCATTACGTGGACACAAATTATGCGTCACCCAACCTTTGACTTCGGGTAAACGGTTCAAATAATCAATGGCTTTTTGATAGCCACCCAATTCTTTAAACGCAGGTGCTTCAGTACATGAGAGAATCGCACTGTTTAAAGCATGGCTATACGGTTCCCAGTCATTGGCAATCACACGATAACCATTTTGGCGGGCTAAACGTGAAACAACACCGGAACCAGCAAAAAAGTCGGCGAAAATAGGGGCACGACCATCTTCACGTTTTAAAGTTCCCGTTTGCTCAAGTGCTTCTAAAATCAGGTGTAACAGACGACGCTTGTTTCCCAAATAAGGAACCAATTGATGGAAAAGATATTCGTCGGTGGTACGAGCCGCATGACGACGTTTGTGATAAACCGTAGACTCTGGATTCATAGCGTCTCTTGAGAAGGGATTAACCTTAAGCGAATGTCGTCACCCAATTGAGTAACGTCTTTCAACTTAAATCGAAGCTGCTCTGCCATGCGGTTAAAATCCGCAGTAAACATTGCACGAGCTGACCGACCCAAAAGCGTCGGTGCAACATAACTGATCATTTCATCGACCAATTGTTCTTGTAAGAAAGCGGTGGATAAAGTCGCACCTGCTTCCACCATCACATCATAAATTTGATGCTGCTGAACTAATATTTTTAACAGTTCTACTAATGGTTGTATTTCAAATTGTACCACGCCTAAATCGGCAAGTTCCTGACGAAATGGCCCCATGACCATAACACTTTCAGGCTGTTCCAACATTTTTGCTGTGAGTGGCAAACGACCTTGACGGTCGAGAACGATTCTTTTCGGCTGAACAATTGTGCTTAAATCATCTATACCATCTAGCTGGCGCACATTGAGTTGGCAATCATCAGCCAAAACCGTTTCAATACCGGTGATGACAGTACCTGAAATTGCACGCCAATGCTGAACGTCTTGACGCGCCAATTCACCGGTAATCCATTTCGACTCACCGGATGCCATTGCAGTACGGCCATCCAAACTTGAAGCAACTTTAAGACGCACATGAGGCATACTTGTAGCCATTGCCTTGAGGAAGCCCAAATTTAATTGATGTGCTTCTGCTTCGCAAACCCCTGTGATGACTTCAATTCCTGCATCACGCAGAATTTGTACACCTTTGCCTGCCACCAATGGATTCGGATCTGGACAGGCAACCACCACTTGCGCTACCCCAGCTTCCACCAAGCCTTTGGCACAAGGCGGTGTCCGGCCATAATGGGCACACGGCTCTAAAGTCACATACGCTGTTGCACCACGTGCAGCTTCGCCTGCATCACGCATTGCAAAGACTTCAGCATGTGGTTGACCAGCTTTGGGATGAAACCCTTCTCCCACATGCTGTCCATCTTTGACAATGACACAGCCTACATTGGGATTCGGGCGGGTTGAATACTGACCTTGATATGCAAGCTGAATCGCACGTCGCATCCAAAATTCATGCTGCTCTCGCACTAGATTTGACTCAGACATGACTTCACTCTTTATTCATACAAGGATTAGACAGCTTAGTGTTCACGCTGTTGCATCTGTTCGATTTGACGACGAAATGCTTCAACATCTTGGAAATCTTGATAAACCGAAGCAAAACGTACATAAGCGACATGATCTAAAGCAAACAAAGATTGCATGACAATTTCACCAATGGTACGAGACTTTACATCGCGTTCACCCAAACGACGAATCTGTAATTGAATATCGCTGAGTACCGTTTCGATTTGTTCTTGTGTCACTGGACGCTTTTGCAAAGCATGCATCAAGGAACGACGAAGTTTTGCCTCATCAAACGGTTCACTTTTTGAATCCGACTTAATCACACGAGGCATGACCACTTCATAACTTTCAAAAGTGGTAAAACGTTCACCGCAACTAATACATTCACGGCGGCGGCGAATCTGACAGCCTTCAGCAGCAAGGCGAGAATCAATCACTTTACTGTCTTCAGCGTTGCAAAATGGACAATGCATAGCGGTTAAATTGAACAAATTCGAATGGATTTAGAGTGTAGCAAAAATTTTTAATTTTGTAGAGCTTTACGCTAGATATGGAAAAAAAACAGCCCTTTCGGGCTGTTTTACACAATATATTGATTATTGCTTATTATTCTACACGTTCGCCATGTTGGCTTAAGTCAAGACCCATACGTTCGTCATCAGCTTCAACACGGATGCCAATCACCAGATCAATCACTTTCAAGATAATGAATGTCATCACTGCTGAGTAAGCAATAGTCGCTAGTACACCTTCGACTTGAACCCATAATTGATGCATTAAGTTACTCGGTGCATTGTCACCCATGATGAATTCGCTGGCAAAGAATGCTGTAAGGATCGCACCCACGATACCACCGACACCATGTAGACCAAACGCATCCAAAGAGTCATCCGCTTTCAAGGCACGTTTCAGCGCAGTAATACCCCAGAAGCAAACCACACCACCAATCAGACCCATCGCTAAAGCGCCGCCAACTGTTACGAAACCTGCCGCAGGTGTAATCACCACAAGACCTGCTACTGCACCAGAAGCACCGCCCAAGACAGACGCTTTACCACGAACCACTTTTTCAGTAATTAACCATGCCACTGCTGCTGCTGCTGCTGCAACTTGTGTTACCACCAATGCATAACCAGCGGAACCATTTGCACCTAGTGCAGAACCACCGTTGAAACCGAACCAACCTACCCATACAAGGCTTGCACCGATGACAGTTAGCGTTAGATTATGTGGTGCCATAGATTCACGGCCAAGCCCCATACGTTTACCAAGCATGTACGCTGCAACGAGACCCGCAACACCTGAGTTGATGTGAACAACCGTACCACCCGCAAAATCAAGCGCACCGTCGTTACCTAACCAACCACCGCCCCATACCCAGTGGGTAATTGGTGCATAAACCACGACACTCCAAATTGCGATGAACGCAACGAAAGCACCGAATTTCATACGTTCTGCAATCGAACCGCTAATAATGGCAACGGTAATGATGGCAAATGTCATTTGGAAAATAACAAAAAGAATCTCTGGAATCGTACCGGACAAGGCTTCTGTGGTGATACCCGACAACATAAATTTGTCTAAGCTACCGATAAAGGCATTACCTTCACCAAATGCTAAGGTATAACCCACAATCACCCACGTTAAGCTCACGACACCTGCCGCAACGAAACTGTGTGCCATGGTGCTGAGTACATTTTTCTTACGGACCATACCGCCGTAAAATAATGCTAAACCGGGAATTGTCATGAGTAAAACAAGTGCAGTGGACACTAAAATCCATGCTGTATCACCTGTATCGAGCTTAGGCTCTTCTTCTGCAGGTGCTGGCGCTGCTTCAACTGGAACTGCAGCTTCTGTTGTATTTACAGTATCAACTACTGTGACTTCTTCTGTAGGTGCTGTTGCGCTTTCTTCAGCCCACGCAACAGAACCACCTAAAAGTGCACTGGACAAGCCGAGTGCAATTAGCATCTTTTTCATTCGTATCCCCCGACCTGATTTTCTGAGTTATTAGCTACTTAGCAAACTTCATGCCAATTTTTTAAACGGCATCTGCACCTGTTTCACCAGTACGGATACGGATGACTTGTTCCAGATTGCTTACAAAAATTTTACCGTCGCCAATTTTTCCTGTGCTTGCAACACGAGTAATTGATTCAATTACGGTATCGACCATTTCATCACTGATTGCGATTTCGATTTTTACTTTTGGTAAGAAATCAACCACATATTCAGCACCACGATAAAGTTCAGTGTGACCTTTCTGGCGACCGAAGCCTTTAACTTCAGTGACAGTGATCCCTTGAACACCATTTTCAGAGAGTGCTTCACGCACGTCATCTAATTTAAAAGGTTTTACAATTGCAGTTACGAGCTTCATGTTTTGTTTTCCTTCGGCTTATTTCACCTGTAAGGTTTTATGTTCAATTTTCATGCCAATATGACTACAGTCGGGGGAAAATAGTCAGCCCAGCATGAGATTTCTTTATAACCTATTTTATACGGATAATCTTGCGTATGCTTATAAAAATAGACGTTTTTACTAGAAGAATTACGATTTTACTGATCGATTAAACGCATATTTAAATAAAAGCACTATGGTCATGAATGTGGCGATGTTAAACTGCTGCCACCAATTCACTGAGGATGGTCAAAACAATGATTGAAACCTTATTACAAGCGATATTAGAACAAATCGATCAGCCGAAAAAAGACGTCGAACATAACCTGCGTAGCTTACTTAACGAAGCTGTGAGCAAAATGGATCTCGTGTCGAAAGAAGAAATCGAACGCCAACGTACTGCACTGAATAATGCCAATTTACGTTTAAATGAATTACTAAAACACGTCGAAGAACTCGAACAAAAAATTCAGAACAAAAAATAAGCACCTTTTTAGTGCAACAAAAGACGCATAACGATTAAAAATAATGCACCATAACGGAACAATAATATGTCTTTTGCCAAAATCTATACTCGGGGTTTGCTCGGCTTAAATGCACCCCAAATTGAAGTTGAAGTTCATGTCAGCCAAGGCCTACCGTCATTGACCATTGTGGGCCTACCTGAGGCCGCCGTCCGTGAAAGTAAAGACCGTGTCCGCTCTGCGATTATTAATAGCGGCTTTCAGTTTCCGACCAAACGTCTGACCATTAATCTAGCACCCGCAGATTTACCCAAAGATGGTTCACGTTTAGATCTCGCCATTGCTTTAGGGATTCTGATCGCGTCGGGACAACTTCCTGAAAATGCAGCAGATGGTTTTGAATTTATTGGAGAATTGGCACTTGATGGTTATTTACGACCTGTCAGTGGCATCTTAAGTATAGCCATTGCCTGTCAGCATATCGGGCATCATCTGATTCTACCGGCACTCAATGCCGATGAAGCCGCTCAACTACCAGATTTCCAAGTCTTTCCCGCACAGCATTTAAAACAAGTTTGTGAACATTTAAACCAAGCTTTACCTTTATCGGCGCATCAAGCATCGAACATGCATCCACAGTATCACTCTGGTTTAGATTTAAGTGATGTAAAAGGACAACTGCGTCCAAGACGTGCTTTAGAAATTGCGGCGGCTGGCGGTCATTCCCTGCTATTTCGTGGCCCTCCAGGCACAGGTAAAACTCTACTCGCCTCGCGTTTAGCCAGCATTCTTCCGCCCTTAGATATGCAAGAAAATTTGCAAGTCGCGAGTATTTATTCCATTGCAGGTGCAAATCATCATTTTGGGCAGCGTCCATTTCGTGCGCCGCACCATACTGCGTCTGCGATCGCCCTCGTCGGTGGAGGATCAAATCCTAAACCGGGTGAAATCACCTTGGCACATTTAGGGGTTTTATTTTTAGATGAGCTGCCTGAATTTGATCGAAAGGTATTGGAGGTATTACGGCAGCCACTCGAATCCAAAGAAATTGTGATTTCACGGGCTTCTCGTCAAATCACCTTCCCCGCAAATTTTCAATTGATCGCGGCAATGAATCCTTGCCCATGTGGCTATGCCTTTAATCAAGACAGCCGCTGTCAATGTAGTGCTGAAAGTATTAAACGCTATCAAAACCGTATTTCAGGTCCATTATTAGATCGTATTGACTTACATATAGATGTCCCGCCACTAGCAGCACATGAATTACAAAGTTCGCAAGAGGTTGAAAGCTCAAGTACGGTTAGGCAACGTGTCATTCGTGCCTATGAATTACAAATAGAGCGTCAGCAAAAATCCAATATGGCACTCACGCCGACGCAATTGGAGCAACAAGCAGTTTTGGATGCTACTGCACAGAATATTTTACAGTTAGCCCAGCAGAGAATGAATTTATCTGCGCGTGCCTATCATCGGGTGTTACGTGTTGCCAGAACCATTGCCGACTTGGCTCAAAGTGAACACATTAAAGCTCAACACGTTTCTGAAGCGCTGTCCTATCGAAGCCAACTCAATGCTTAAAAAAATGGCGACCTAAGGTCGCCATTTTTAATGCTCTTTAAAATTAGAATTCGTATTTCAAACCAAATACGACTTTATTCTTTTGTTTTTCATCCGCACGGTCATAACCACCAACTGTGTAATTCATGCTTGCGGTAACACCTGTATCTGCTAAAGGCTTGCTTAGACCAATATCAAAGTGACGGAAACCAAAGCTTTCTGTTGTTCCTAAATTATCTTCAAAATCACCTGAATCTTGATATGCATATAAACCAAGCGCGGTATCTAGACTGAAGTCTTTAGGAAGTGCATAGCTATATGATGCTTTGATATAAGTATCACCTGCATTACCCCATGAAACATCTTCAAGCAAAGTTTGCGCTGTTAAGCCAAAATCTTTATAGCTTAGCCCAAGCATTGTTTCTAAACCGTTTGCATCACTTGTATCAATATCATAGTAATAGTAGTAAGTTAGACCTGCTGTGTAACCAAGATCATCATTAATTGAACCGTTATAGCCCGCATAAAAATCATTTTCAAAACCATTCGGTAGGTCATCACCATAGTTTAATGTTGAACCCCACCAACCTGCATAGAAGCCTGATGCATGGCTATAATCCAAACCACCTTGGATTGTCGCATCTTTATTTTCAGGCACATTGGTAATACCACGTAAATTATAGCTAGACAGTACGCCGATATTTCCAGATACAGAATGCTCTGAAGCAGGTGCTTCAGCAAATGTGAACGTTGAAGCTGCGCCTAGTACAGCAAGAGATAAAGCTTTAAATGCAAATTTCATTATGGATTCCCCCACATCGTGCTACGACGTATTTTTGGTTATTTCGTTTAACTCATGGAGGTATGTGCAATCACTGTGCCAACATTTTTAAAACCCGTCATTTATCTGATGGTTTTAAATTTAAATTAGCCAAAAAAAATTTTTATTGCATTGTTTTTTATAGTTATTATTAAAAATAAAAATTAATAAAGATCCTCATCCTACACATTAAAAAAGTAATAACTTAGTTTATTGAGTCGAATTTCTAAGCTACATACCAATATGTAACAGCATTTTAAAAATGCGCTTTTTTGAGTACATTATTTCAACAGCGCCCAGAAAATTGCATAAAAAAAGTGCACAATTGGATTGCACACTTTTCTATCTTAGTTTTAGCTTTAAATAATAAACATCATTTGCTTAGAACGAATAAGTAAGTCCAACCACGACGTTATCATCGAGGCGCTCACCTTCACGGTCTTTACCACCCCAAACATAGTCGGCCATAAATTCAATACCCGTATCAGCTAAAGGCTTACTTACACCAAGACGTGCTTCAGTAAATACAACATCTTCAGTTGTGCTTAATAAGCTGTCGTCACGACTGTCATTAAAAACTGATACGCCGACAGCACTATTTAAAGACACATCATATGGAAGTACATAACTATATGCTGCGTTCAGATATACATCCCCAGCATTGCCATAGCTTACATCCGACAAAAGCACACCAATACCCACAGTTAAATCTTTGTATGTCACATCATTTAAAAATTCCACACCCGTAGTACGGCGCTTTTCAGAGCGATCTTCATTATAAATCGAGCCACCACCTTGGTAGACATACGCCATAACTTGCGATTTATAACTCAGGTTTTCATTTAATTCACGGCCATAACCCACATAAAAGTCATGTTCAAAACCATGTGACTGAGTGTCATCAGTTGGGTCATAATTTAATGTCGAACCCCAATAGCCTGCAAAAAACCCACTATTATGGCCATACTCTAAACCTGCCTGTACAGCAGGCTTATCATTTTCTTCGCTACCACGATAAATGTATTTATTCACTACACCCAAACTGCCTGACCACGCCCCATTAGCTTGAGTTTCATCAGCTGCAAATGCAGAAATTGAACCCAAAGCAAATAATGTTGCTAATACTGTTTTTTTATAGAGTTGATTCATGTTGTGCCTACATCAAACCCTGAGCGGATTCGGCTTTGTGAAAAATTAGCGCCGATTTTAATGCTTTTTCACTTGCTGTATAGATTTTTTTTGCTGTTTATTTAAACTTTTTATCAATTTTTTAATTAATAAACAGCACGATACTTATACAGTGTAGTAAAAAACAAACCTATGATTTTGGATACAATTTACTAAGCACTTAAATATATAAGAAGAATAAGCAACTGTTATTATTTCTTAAAATGCTATTCCTTAAAATTTCACGTTCTATTTCAGCTTGTTCCAAACGAAATGAATATGAGGTTTTTCGTTATTATTTTTTGCTTAAACCTATTGGTTAAACTAATCTTTGATAGTCAAATTTCATCTCAATCGTCTTAGACAAATTTCTAAATTCAGTTACTCAATTTGTCAGCCAAGTTTGACTATTTGAACATTTTTAAATTGTCATTTTTTAAAAAACTTACTTATCAATTGATTGTATATTAATCAAATTGCTTTTTTTAACATTTATTATATTTTTTTATGCTAAGTACCCCATAAATAACTCTTTAAGAATAAATATATTGATGTTTTATAAACTATTCCTTTAACAACAAACACATACATAATTTCACTTAGCTTTTAAATTGCAATATATCGGGAAAAGTCATAACTTTAGTGTAATAAGCGCATTAAAAATAGTGATTTTTTTAAGAAAAAATATACAATCGCACTACACATTAACCTAACTTTGCATGAGGCTCTCTCCCAATGCTTAAAGCTCAACAACTAACACTTGCAGTATTAGTAAACGCTGCTCTGATCTCTACAGCTTATGCAAGCGAACAAAGTGAAGCGAAAGGCTTTGTAGAAGATGCTGAAGGTACAGTTCTGTTTCGTACCGGTTATTTAAGTCGTGATAAAAAGAATTACACTGATAACCAGACAGGTGAACGTAAAGTCGTTACTGATACAAGCTCAGCTGCTCAAACTGCTATGTTTAAGTTAGATTCTGGCTTTACTAAAGGTGTTGTGGGCTTTGGTGCAGGTATTATCGGTGATGCATCTTTTAAACTAGGTGACAATAAACATGCTGGTAATGGCATGATTCCACGTGAAACAGCTTTAAATGATGAAGGTATTCCTACCAAAGGGATTGGCGATACTTATGATCACTGGGCTCGTGGTGGTGCTTATGTAAAAGCGCGTGTATCGAATACGACCGCTGTATATGGTACTCAGGTTTTAGATCTTCCTGTATTAGCTTCAAATACTGCTCGTCTAGTTCCTGAATACTTTGAAGGCCTGCTGGTTACCAGCAATGAAATTGAAAACTTGTCTCTGACAGTTGGTAAATTCACGAAGAACCAATATTCTGACCAGATCAACAGTGATGGTAACGAACTTGATCGTGCTATTGTTTGGGGTGCAAAATATAAATTTAATGATGCCTTAAATGCATCTTATTATGGTGTAGATATTAAGGATAAACTGGATCGTCATTATATCAATGCGAACTATAGCTATGCCTTAGCGAATGATAGTACTTTGACTCATGATTTCAGTGCCTACCATACTGAATTTGAACCTGGTACAACATACTCTTCTACTGTTGCAGATCCAAAGACACAAGATACTCGGAACACTATTTGGGCTATCTCATCTACATATAGCAAAGATGTACATAACGTAATGTTAGCCTACCAACAAAACTTCGGTAATGTTGGTTATGATTACGGTAGTAATGCTGACGGCGGTCAAAGTATCTACCTACCAAACTCATACCTTTCTGATTTTATTGGTAATGATGAAAAATCTGTTCAGCTTCAATATAGCTACAACTTCAAAAACCATGGCTTACCAGGTTTAAACTGGACTACTGCCTATGTCTATGGCTGGGACATCAATGTAAATAACTCAGCTAAAGACGGACAAGAACGTGAGTTCTTTAACCAGGTTAAGTACACTGCTCAATCTGGCTTTGCTAAAGATGCCAGCTTGCGTCTTCGTCACTCATACTACCGTGCAAGTGATAACTACCAAGCGGGTAACTACATTGGTGACACCAATGAATGGCGTATCTGGTTAGATATTCCTGTAAAATTATTCTAATTTACAGAAATTTAAAGCCATAAAAAAACCTGCACAATGTGCAGGTTTTTTTATTCAGGTCTTAAAACTATGGCCTAAATAACAAAGCAACTATTTGTTTGCTTCCGCATAAGCTGCAATTGAGCTTAGTACTTCTTGTTTTGCAACATCAGCACCTTCCCAACCACTTAACTTAACCCATTTACCTGGTTCTAAGTCTTTGTAGTGTTGGAAGAAGTGTTCGATTTGGCTGATCAATAATGGAGGAAGGTCAGTATATTCTTGAACATCTTTGTAGATTGGAGTCAGTTTGTCGTGTGGAACTGCAACCAGTTTCGCATCAACACCACCGTCGTCTTCCATGTTCAGTTTGCCCACAGGACGGCAACGAATCACTGAACCTGGCTCTACTGGGTGTGGAGTCACAACCAATACGTCTAGAGGGTCACCATCTAGAGATAAAGTATTCGGTACATAACCATAGTTTGCTGGGTAGAACATTGCTGTACCCATGAAACGGTCTACGAATAATGCATCTGAATCTTTGTCAATTTCGTATTTGATTGGTGCTGCATTTGCAGGAATTTCAATAATGACATAGATGTCGTTCGGTGCGTCTTTACCTGCTGGGATATTGCTGTAGCTCATAGCATCACTCTTTAAACTAGGTTAAATCTTTTTAAGTCGGCACAATTATAACGTTTTTACAGCTTTTTTTGTGATTTTACATCGACAGCCAATGATTTAATCAGAGCATCAATAAGATTAGCTCAGTTTAATCACCAGCAGCAGTAAACATATTGGACACAGCATCGACAGTGTCCAAATGATTGAACGCAAGGTTGCCCAGTTAGCCAAGTAACATACGCCATAAATAACCCTTAAAACCAAATAGGCAATACCAAAGGTCATGATAAATTGCTGCTGAATCACCATATATTCAGCCATTAAAATAGCCGCAATAAATAACGGAAGGCTTTCAAAACTGTTTTGCTGAACAGCATTAGCACGGCTCGCAAGCCCAGTCGATTTTGCTAAAACCTCTCGAGGATGCTGATTATCACTCGACTTAAAGCCAGCTGCTTTTTTTGCAATAAAGGTAAAAGCATAAGGTAGTAAACACGCTCCTAAAATGAGATAGATGATCCCACTGATGCTTTGCATGTGTTTTTTCTCAGGAAGATTTTTATAGCTGCTATGATAGCATGGCGTTTCGTGAATAAATTTTGTTAAATATAGTGTTTTTACTATCGGCAGATGAAAGGATCCCCTATGAGCAGTCCTGATCAAGACAAATTATTTGAAGTGCTTGAACAGCAAAAACTCCATCAGCAACGTGTCGATCGCGTGTTAAAAATCGTTATTCCAATTACTGCATTTTTACTGGCAGTTATTTGCGCTAATCTGAATATTTGGTCGACTGTACTCAGCTTTATCATGATGTGGATTGCCTTTTATGCTGTATCTATCAAACAATTTCCGCTGTGGCATTGGGTCATTTTCATTGCACTATATTGCCTCATCGACAATATTTTGACATATGGTAGCTACAATCAATCTGGATTTAGCCGTCAATTTGGGGCAATGTTTATTTTCTTAGGTGTATTTGGTGTTGGGCGTCGTTACTTTGATCGCTGGTCAATGAACAAAGGAAAATTATAATTTTCACACTAGCAAATAAAAAAGCGCCCAAAGGCGCTTTTTTTATATGAGCTAAATTAAGCCGTTTTACGTAAATCTTTACGTAAAATTTTACCAACGTTTGATTTTGGAAGTTCATCCATAAATTCAACATAACGTGGACGCTTGTAACCTGTTAGGTTTTCTTTAGCAAATGCCAAAACTTCTTCAGTGGTTAAAGATGGATCTTTTTTCACCACAAATAATTTAGGTACTTCACCTGATTTTTCATCTGGCACACCAATCGCTGCAACTTCCAACACTTTTGGATGTTTCGCAATGACTTCTTCAATTTCTGAAGGGTAAACGTTGAAACCAGAAACCAAGATCATGTCTTTTTTACGGTCAACGATTTTCACATAACCACGTGGATCCATCACACCGATGTCACCCGTACGGAAGAAACCATCTGCTGTCATCACTTTGGCAGTTTCATCAGGACGGTTCCAATAGCCTTTCATGACTTGAGGGCCACGAATTGAGATTTCACCTTGCTCACCTTGTGCGACTTCATTGCCATCATCATCAAGAATCGCAACTTCAGTTAACGGCAATGGAATACCAATCGTGCCACTGAACTCCATTGATGCAGGTGGGTTGGCAGTTGCTACTGGTGAAGTTTCTGACAGACCATAACCTTCGATAATGTTAGTCCCTGTCACTTTTTTCCATGCTTCTGCTGTAGATGGAAGTACAGCCATACCGCCACCCATCGCCATTTTCAGCTTGCTATGATCAAGTTGCTTAAACTCTTCGTTGTTCACTAAAGCATTAAACAGTGTGTTCACAGCTGGGAAGAATGAAGGTTGGTATTTACGCAGTTCTTTCATCACCGCAGGTAAGTCACGTGGGTTTGGAATAAGGACGTTCGCTTGACCTTTGTACATACCATAAAGCGCACATACCATGAAGGCAAAGATATGATAAAGCGGCAATGCACAGAAGATACGGTCATCAGGTTGACCATCTTGCTGACCAAATTTACTTTGGAAAATACCATCACACTGCAACATGTTCGATACTAAGTTGCGATGTGTAAGTTCTGCACCTTTCGATACACCTGTCGTACCACCAGTATATTGAAGTACTGCGGTATCGCTCAGTGTTAAGTTTGGACGTTTGTAATTGCTTGCACTGACTTTTGACATTGCTGCATTAAAACGAATATGACCTGGA
Source organism: Acinetobacter sp. YH12227 (assembly GCF_013417785.1). Taxonomy (NCBI): domain Bacteria; kingdom Pseudomonadati; phylum Pseudomonadota; class Gammaproteobacteria; order Moraxellales; family Moraxellaceae; genus Acinetobacter; species Acinetobacter sp. YH12227. The sequence goes on from NZ_VPDH01000026.1 coordinate 25,032, forward strand.
ATGTTCCAAGCTGGAATTTGTTTACGTACTGAACGTAAAACAAAGTTCACCAATGTGCCTTTCAACGCACCTAGCATATCCCCAACAGAAGCTACGATGACGTGTTTAACTGGTGTCTTACCAATAATTGCTTGGTAAACAGATGCAAAGTTTTCAATAATTACAAGTGCTTCTGTACCTGAGTCATTTAATTGATGCTCAAGTTCGCGTGATGTGTACAGTGGGTTCACGTTGACCAAAACCAGGCCTGCACGGAATACACCCAATGCAACGACAGGATATTGAAGAACGTTAGGCATCATTACCGCCACACGTGAACCTTTTGCCAAACCTAAACTTTGCAAATAAGTTGCAAACTTACGGCTCGCCTCGTCAAGTTCTTTAAAAGTAAGTACTTTATCCATAAAGATAAAGGCATCACGTGAGCCAAACTTCTGAAAATTACGTTCAAAAATATCGACGAGCGATGTATTTTCTGCGGGTAATTCTACAGTCTCGGGAATCCCTGTCTTTTGGTATTCAGCTAACCAAATCTTTTCCATAACGCCCAATTCTCCTGTCGTAATCCTTAATCATCTAACTGTTTTTTTTCAATACTGAGCGGTCTTTATTTAACTTGTTTGGTGCTCAATATTGCATCCATTTCACGAATAAGAGCATATATAACGTATTTCGTTCCATGGATGCTAGTATTATCTTTGAATGAACAGTTTATTTGCTTTTTGATATCCACGTGGCAACAACACGCCTTTTGAAGCACGCTTGCCCACATACTTCTGCAAGTCATCCCCTTTTAGCTTTAATTGTTGATTACCTGCAAGTACTTGAATTATTTCATCTAAGTTCAAAGTTGTCATGGATACTATTTGATCTTTGGCTTCAAGTTGTATCAATTTATTACCTTTACCTTTATTCAGTACAGGTAATTCAGCCAGGTCAATCAACAACAAACGTCCTGCTGAACTGAGCAGTGCAAGATGACTTGCATTGTCAATGACTTCAAGATTCATCACCGCCGCACCCTCAGATAAACTTAAGAATGCTTTCCCCGCTTTGGCATTGGTATCCAGATTTTTCGCCTGAGTTTTGAAACCATAACCTTTATCACTCATGGCTAAAAGTTCAATTTCATCCTCTGCAATCAAGACTTGTTTAAAGCCGACACCGCTGGCTGGTGAAAGTTTTGAACTAAGTGGCTCACCCAGTCCTCGCGCTGAAGGCAAAGTACTAATCCCCAAGGCATAACTACGACCAGAATCATCTAGTACATAAACGCGTTGGTTTGATTTACCTTGTGCATGACTGAGGTATTGATCACCTGCACGGAAATTCAGATTTTCAGCATCAACTTCATGGCCTTTTGCTGAACGAATCCAGCCAGCTTCAGACAACACAACGGTGACAGGGTCAGCAGGAAGCATATCCTGTTCATTAATCGCAGTGGCTTCTGCGCGTTGCACGATAGGTGAACGGCGATCATCACCAAATTTTTTCGCGTCTTCTTTTAATTCACTAATGATGAGTGCTTTTAAAGATTCTGGGTTGGCCAATTGCTCACGAATAATCGCTGCTTTGGCTTCAAGTTCTTCTTGCTCACGACGCATTTCCATTTCTTCAAGTCGTGCCAAATGACGTAACTTGAGTTCTAAAATGGCTTCAGCTTGAATCTCATCAATATTAAAATGTGACATCAACACTGGCTTCGGCTGATCTTCCTCACGAATAATACGAATCACTTCATCAATATTCAAAAAGGCAATAATCAAACCTTGCAAAATATGCAAACGTTTTTCAATTTTTGATAAATGGTAATTCAGACGGCGTGTCACCGTTGCTTTACGAATCTCAATCCATTCCAACAAGATACGTCGGATCGATTTTACTTGTGGACGACCATCTGCACCAATCATATTCATATTGACACGATAGCTCGATTCTAAATCTGTCGTGGCAAATAAATGACTCATTACAGATTCGGCATCAATACGATTTGAACGCAGCACAATCACCAAACGCGTTGGGTTTTTATGATCCGATTCATCACGTAGATCTGTCACCCAAGGCAATTTTTTTGCCTGCATTTGATCTGCAATTTGGGTAATGACTTTCGAGCCAGAAACTTGATACGGCAATTCTGTAATCACAATTTCATTTTTTTCAATGCTATAAACCGCACGAGTCCGATAACTGCCACGACCTGTAGTTTGAATTTTTAGCAACTCTTCAGGTGAGGTAATAATTTCAGCACGTGTCGGTGAATCAGGCGCAGGAATATATTCAGCAACTTTTTCATCGGTCAAATTTGGATTACGAATTAAGGCAATCGTGCCTTTCACCACTTCACGTAAGTTATGAGGTGGAATATCCGTTGCCATTCCCACCGCAATACCGGTTGTACCATTGAGTAAGATATTAGGTACGCGTGCAGGAAGATTGACTGGCTCTTTCATTGAACCATCAAAGTTGTCTTGCCAATCACAAGTGCCTTGGCCTAACTCTGACAATAACAAATCGCTATAAGCTGAAAGTTTTGCTTCGGTATATCGCATAGCAGCGAAGGATTTTGGATCATCTGGAGAACCCCAGTTGCCTTGACCTTCAATAAATGGATAGCGATAGCTAAATGGCTGTGCCATGAGCACCATCGCTTCATAACACGCAGAGTCACCATGCGGATGGTACTTACCCAGTACGTCACCCACAGTACGTGCAGATTTTTTCGGTTTACCCGTGGGCTTTAATCCTAATTCACTCATCGCATACACAATACGACGTTGTACGGGTTTCAAACCATCACTGATATGAGGCAAGGCACGATCCATGATCACGTACATTGCGTAATTGAGATATGCTTGTTCGGTAAATTCTGCTACGGAACGGTTTTCTGTCGCATGATGCGCAAGGCTTGTCATAACAACCTATAATCCTAAATTGTTCGTTCTTTCTTGGGTTCTTATGCTATGTCGCAGGTGTTCACTAATACAAGGGTATCAACACACACTCTGCGACAAATTATGTCTTATGGCGTAAAAATATCCATTTTATCCACCATGATCAACTAAAAATTCACCAGCCTTTTACAGACCAATCGATTCCAGTGTTTTACCTTTGGTTTCTTCACCTAACACTAAAATTATCAGCGCCACTGCAATTAACACCGCAGTAAACATCATAAAGACATAGCTAAAACCTTGATCCATATCCATCATATGGGTTACTGCAAATGGTGCAGCAATACCGCCAATACGACCAATTGCTCCTGCCCAACCTGAACCAAAAGCACGAATGTTGGCTGGGTATTGTTCTGGGGTATAGGTATATAACACCCCCCATGCACCCAAGTTGAAGAAGGACATTAAACAGCCCCAAATCACAATTTCAGTAACGCTGCCTGACTGACCAAAGAAGTAAGCCGATACTGCACACATGCCAATAAAACCAGCCAATGTGGCTTTACGACCGAGTTTTTCCACCAACCATGCCGCCGCAATATAGCCCGGCAACTGTGCCAAAATCATCACCAATACATATTCAAAAGATTGTACGATGGTGTAGCCTTCTTTCACCAATAAGCTTGGTAGCCAAGTGAAAATGCCGTAATAGGAAAAGACGATACCAAACCAAATTAGCCATAACATTAAGGTACGACGGGCAAAAACACCTGACCAAAGTTGTGAAAAACTGATGTTATGCTTTTCTGCAACCGGCTTCACTTCAAAGATTTCAATCACTTCCACACCGCATTTGGCTTCAATTTTTTTCACCAATGCATGTGCTTCATCAAAGCGACCACGGTTAATTAAATAAGGTACAGATTCAGGCACCATTTTCCAAATTACAATGGCATATAAAGCAGGAATACCACCAATGAGGAATGCCGCGTGCCAACCAAAATCAGGAATAATAAAACGTGAAACTAGAGCTGCGACCAGCCAACCTAAGCCCCAAAAACTTTCAAGTAATACAATAAATCGTCCACGTACATGGGCAGGAATATATTCGCTGACTAAGGTGACCGCGACAGGAAGCTGTCCACCTAAACCTAGGCCAACAATAAAGCGAAATACCAAAAGCCAAGTTAAGTTAGGCGCAAAGGCACAGGCTGCTGTTGCCAAACTATAAATCACCATAGTCACAGCAAAGACAGTCTTGCGACCAAAACGGTCGGCTAAGCCACCCGAACAAACTGCACCAATGGCCATGCCCACGAAACCAATCGAAACCACCCAACTTTTATCGTTTGGTGTCATTGCCCAATCTTCTGCCATCTTCGCCAAGATGAAGGAAATCAGACCCGTGTCCATGGCATCAAACATCCAGCCAAGGCCAATGACCCAAAGTAAGGTGTAATGGAACTTACCAATCGGTAAGCGTTGAATACGTGAGACTAAGTCCATATTACGATCTCTGAACTGGTGAAAGGGGTGCACGCTGCTTTCCCAACAGGATTTATAATTTTACGCGTTTAAAATCAATTATTATCAAAGACTGTTTGCATGATGTCAGTAATCTACATCTCAAAACACAACAGTCTTCAACCGATTAAATTAAGATAAGTCTTTTGACGATGCTGACTGGTCATCTTCATCTTTATAGATAAATTTAGGCATTTCTAAGCCAAAGTAAATTGCAATCAGACGCAAGGTAAAGCCAAAAATTAGTGTCGCGATTACTGTCAATTCCAGCGAAAGACCAATTTCGATGCAGATCCAATAACAAATCACGGAAACAAAAGAGATACTGGCATACAGTTCTCTACGGAAAACCAAAGGTACATCGTTACAGAGAATATCTCGTAGAATACCGCCAGACACACCCGTTAGTACGCCAGCAACCGCAGAAACTACAAAGCCATGCCCCATTTCTAAGGCAATTTGACAGCCAATAATGGTAAAGCCAATCAAACCAAGGGCATCAAGTACCAAGAAGATATTACGAAGATGACGCATCCATTTTGCAATCAGGATGGTAACGAATGCAGCAAAACAGGTCAGCATTAAATATTCAGGATGCTTGACCCAAGTCAGTGGATAATGCCCGAGTAGCACATCACGAACTGAACCACCTCCCAGTGCCGTGACACAGGCAATCAGTGTTACCCCAAACCAATCCATACTCCGCCGACCCGCCGACAATGCACCTGTCATTGCTTCTGCCGTAATTGCGATAATATAAATAACTGTAAGTAACATCGCCCTTCTTCCACTGAGGGTTAAGATGCGCGCTATTCTAAGCTAAATCTGCTCAAATGTTATAAAAATTGCGCACAACATTGTTTAAATTTTCGTTCAGAACCACAAATACACGGCTGCTTCATGGTGATTTTCATCTCTGTGGTCGGATCAAGAAAATACCACGCCCCTGCATACTTCACAAAATGTGAAATTTCATGATGTTCCTGTTCTTGCTGACCATCGTGATAATGTGCTTTGAATTCAACCTGTGCATGATTTTTATCAAGCTTTTCCTGTGCTTGTACTACTTCTAATTTAAGCCATTGATTGGACTCACTCCAATCCCGAATAGCAGCAACATCCAATGCCTGTTGTTGGCCTTTGGCTGTCGTTTGCACAATATAATCAATTTCGTGTTGAGCAAAGGCGCTATAACGAGAACGCATTAATTGTTCAGCTGTTGCCGCTATTGCCACACCTAAATGCAAAGGCTGACAGCAGTTTGCATAGTTTCCCTGACCACAAGGACAATCTGTATTCGACATGAATATTCCAAAAAAAATAGCCCGACATTGCGGACTATTTTAATGGATCTATCAACAGAATGTTGAAGCAATCTTTAGCAGATTAATCTTGGTTGGGTACTGGAATCACATGCACTTTTTCAATTTTATGTCCGTCCATGGTAACAACTTCAAAGACATGCTGATCTGCTGTGAGCTTTTCGCCATTAGCTGGCAAGCGACCTAAATGGAATAAGATATAACCCGACAAAGTTGAGTACTGTTCAGACTCATCTACCAGATCACGGCCTAACAGCAACGATACATGACGAATATCAGTCGATCCATCTAGCAATAAGGTACCATCATCTAAACTTTCCGCAGCAGTTTCTGGTTCATCCTCATCGGGAAATTCACCGGCAATCGCTTCTAATACATCAATCGGGGTAGCAATCCCTTCAATTGAACCGTATTCGTTCAGAACAATCGCCATTTGTAATGGGGCTTGACGTAATTGCTCCATCACCATCAACACTTGCGCATTTTCATGTACAACAACAGGTTCACGTAGATGTTTTTCAAAATCTAACACTCCTGTTTCGATGTAGTCATTCATGACTTTATGGGTCAATACGGCACCTGCAATGTTGTCTAACTCACCATGTGCCACGATTAAACGTGAATGTGTGGTACTAAGCAATTGCGCCCGAATGGCTTCCGGTTCTTCATCTAAATCAATCCACTCAAGCTCAGGCCGCGGTGTCATTACTGACTTCACAGGGCGCTCAGACAAGCCAAGTACACCTTGTACCATCACACTGTGATAAGCCCCGTTTTCTTCATCAAAGACTTCATCAGCAAAGGCACGTGTCGCTAAGACATCTTCATTTTCATTCGGATGATCAGCCACATTCTTCCCACCCAACATACGCATCACTGCGGACGCTGTGCGATAACGCAAGTCGGTTGTGGTCACTAATTTTTCCTGATTATGACGCATAGTTTGGTTGAGGAACTCGATGAGTACAGAGAAACCAATCGCCGCATACAAGTAGCCTTTTGGAATATGGAAACCAAAACCTTCGACCAATAATGAGAAACCAATCATCATCAGGAAGCATAAACACAGAATCACCACCGTCGGATGACGGTTGACGAAGTTCATCAATGGTTTAGATGCCCACAGCATAATACCGACTGCAATAATCACAGCCACCATCATGACCGATAGCTCTTTCACCATACCGACAGCAGTAATGACACTATCCAGTGAGAACACCGCATCCAATACCACAATCTGTACGATCACCATCCAGAAAGTGGCATGTACAGGGTTCTCTTCCTTCAGCATTGGTTTATTTTCAAGACGCTCTCGAAGTTCCATGGTGCCCTTAAATAACAGGAATACACCACCAAACAGCAGAATCAGGTCTCGACCTGAAAAGGCGTGATCAAAAATATGGAAGAGCGGATTAGTAAGGGTAACAACCCATGCAATTGAAGCCAACAGCACCAAACGCATACACAGCGCTAAAAGTAGGCCGACAATACGAGCAGTATTACGCTTCTCCGGCGGTAATTTTTCCGCAAGAATGGCAATGAATACGAGGTTATCAATACCCAGAACAATTTCTAAAATAACCAGCGTTAATAAGCCAACCCATGCTGATGGATCTGACATCCACTCAAAGATCATGACTGTATCTCCTTAAGGGTGGATGTGAGCACATTAACGTGTCGTGAAATGCAAATTGTAGGAATAAATGTCAACGCTTGAGATGGCGTTATTTCTAATAGATGTATGTGTGCCGAGTGACAACAACCACTGCCCATGACGGTTCTTTAGCTAAAAATGAGGTTTTTAGTATAGCAAGTTGCATTAAAAATTCATCTTTTTTTACCAAAGTCCAATCTGGAAAAATCAGTATGCGATATTGTTAGACATTAAACTGTCATATTTGCATGCCACTGTAGAGTCATAAAAAATAACATGCTAAGGTAAAATTGAACCGAATGAATAGCGGATTAAAAATGACAGAAAAATTAAGCAATCCCTCTCCCCAAACAATTCAACCACTCATTGCACTCTATTGTGGCTCCCGTTCCGGTAATAATCCAATTTATCAAGAAAAAGCCATCGCTTTAGCCCAAGGTCTTGCTGAAAATGGTTTTGGACTGGTCTATGGCGGCGCCAGTATTGGCTTGATGGGACAAGTCGCCAATGCAGTAGTGCAGCATGGTGGTGAAGCTGTCGGCGTCATTCCAGAGTTTATGTTGGACTATGAAATCGCCCATAATGATTTAACTGAACTGCATGTGGTACGCACGATGCATGAACGTAAAGCGATGATGGCTGAACGTGCGAGTGCTTTTGTCGCCCTACCAGGTGGATTAGGTACATTTGAAGAAATTTTAGAAATTGCGACTTGGGGCCAACTTAATCAACATCAAAAACCGATGATGCTCTATAACGTTAATGGCTTTTATGATGCCTTAATCGCCCAACTTGACCATGCTGTGTTAGAAGGTTTTTTACCACCTCAGCACCGCGCTAAACTCATTGTGTGTAATTCATCTAAACAAATCTTTAGTGCGCTGAAAAACTTGGATTGCCCAAAACATTTTGTGGTGTAACGACTAAAGCCAAAATATTTTAAGTATAAAAAAACGGGGACATTTCCCCGTTTTTTCTTTCATCAGGAATATGAGCTAAACCTAACGATCAACTTAACTTCCGAGACCGGACACCACACGATAGAACCATGGCAATGTGGTCGCCAAGAAGATACTCATCAACAAACCTAACATCAACTTCATGGCATCTTTACTCACATTACGTGAAGTTCGATATTTATTCACTTCATGTAAGTGCATCGACATCGCAAATTCACGTCCTGCCAATAAGCCCAAGAATACCCATGTCGTACTCATCGGGATGTTACTCCACTCTTTGAATACCAATAAAATCAAGGCATAAATAAAATCAATAATGGTCGCGGAGCGAATATCTGCCACACCGGTTTTGGTATCAATAATGCCCTGAATTGCGCCGCCACGTTGATACAAAATCAAGCCAAGTAGTACAACAAAGACCAAAATTGCAAAAATCAGAAACTCTAAAGGTACCTGACGTGGCACATACACAAAGATATTGGCCAAATCTTGAATCAGCCACTGACTCCATAGAAAAGCTGTCGACACCCACTGTAAACCAATCCAAATATTAGATGGTGTTTCATCACGGGTTTTACTGAAATAAACTGAAATTCCTTTGATGACGAAGCGATAAACCACGATCGCCACAACAAATGCCACCGCATAACCCATCATGGATTTGGTCAACATCGACCCCAAGCTACTCGGCGAGAAAATTGTAAGCACCAAGAAGGTCGTACTGACTGGAATGCCATATTTAGTCAAAATAATTAACAGAATTGGCGGCACAATATACAGCCAGGTTACCCCTTCTTTTGGAAATGGAATGGTTTCCAAACGACCATAAGAGGCGTCCCCCACCCCTGAGGCATACCAACCGTAGACCAAAACAATTGCTAAAATACTGCTGACATAAATCCACAATACCCACCATGGACGATGCGCATTGGATGAAATAAATGTACCCAAAGTCTGAGGTACGTCATTACCGACAATTGAATAGGCCGCGAGACAGAAGCCTATGACCATCAAAATTTCGATTGTCATGAAAACAATACACCTTTGCCATAATGAAAAAAGTCCCCCAGTAACTGAAGGACTCGGCCGCATTATGACAGTTTATCTTGTGTTCATACAATTTAGTGCTGTACTTTTCTGTTTACTAAAATAAAAAATCTAAATAAAACAATGTAGTTAATCTTTATTTATTTTAGTTTGATCTGATAAACAGCTGTAGATCCGCTCACTTCATTACCCACAACCAATAAGGGCTGACCATTTGGTGAGTCTTTGGCTGCAATGAAGATGAGACCTTCAGGGCCTAAATCACCTTGTTGTGTGATGTCTGTTTGGTTGTTATCACGGTCATTAAAGTACTGTACAAACTGTGCATTCTGAGGGTTGCTAATGTCATACACCATAATACCGCTAGCACGTTCAAGACCAATAAAAGCAAAGGTTTTTTTACCAATTTGACCTAATGTAATCCCTTCAGGCTCTGGGCCTTTGTTGTCACTACGATCATCAAATTTAAAGGTTTCATGGTTGCTATTAAATTGCTTTGGAAATAACTCCGCAATTTTACGTTCAAACTCACTACCAGAATCCCAGATGATTTGACGCGTCGTCGGGTCAACAATACTGAATGAGCGACCACCATAGGCATACAATTTGTCATACACCAATTTACCATCTTCAAGTAAAGGCTGACCTGAGGCATCTCGTTTAAAGCCTTGTGTCCAACTTATGGTTAAACGACCAATTTGTGTATCTTTAATCAAATTCTCTGCACATACTTCGTTCGCATCTGTCGTAACACAAGGCTTAAATATGCTTGAATCTAATTTTGCACCCATTACACCCGGCACGATATGACGTAAATGCGCGGCATAATCCCCTTTAAGATCAAAACCCACTTTTTTAAATAGGTGCTTCACCCGAATTTCTTCAGCATAGCCTTGAGTGAGGTCATTTCCTTTAAAATAGGCATCTTCATCTTTAAGCCATTCACGTGCATCACCTTCATTCGCCGTGACCAAATAAGGCTTACCGTTCACTTGATATTGAGCAATCGCATCTGGCATATACATCCCATACAGCCCAGGCCAAGATTTAATATTTATCATGCCTGCATCTTTGTCGCAGTTCGTAATGGTCTGACCATGACTATCCATCGCCCCAACTAAGCAATCACGATCACTCGCATCTAGAGCATTTTCAGGTAAGCCATGATCTTTATAGCCCATCGGAAAAATATCGATGAATTCATCTTTGACTAAATCCAAAACGGCAATGGCATTATTTTCCTGCAAACTGACCCAAGCGGTTTTAGCATCTGCACTAATCGCGATATATTCCGGCTCCAAATCTTGTGCCACACTGGTGGTTTGCAATCCCGTTGTCGCTAGATCTGCATAACTGTTGGTATCGGGGCCAAAAATACGTACCCCCGCATCAATTAAACTTTGTTTTTGGCTATTCCATGCTTGAAAGTTCGCTGTCTTCACGGTTGGCTTATTGATGTCTTGAATATTAATAATACTCACAGAACCTTCAGGATCGACTGCATAACCTTCATTCGGTTCGCCTTCATTCGCGACTAAAACCTTTTTGCCGTCGGGACTAAAGGTCAGCATATCAGGTAGTGAACCGACGTTAACCTGGCTAATAAAGCTTAAATCCTGTGCTTTGAAAAAGGCCACGATCCCTGCTTGTGTTTTATCCTCTGCCTGTACTGCTAAAGCCACAATACCATTGTGTACGGCGACACTATTTACTTCAGAATTGGCTAAATATTTTTTCGCATCCAATGACTGCAAATATTGAGGTGTTGAAGGTTGTTTTAAGTCCAAAACATCCACCATGCCTTTTTGAGCATTTACCACAAATAGACGCTGACTACTTGCATCATAAGCAGGAATTTCTGCCGCACTTGCTCCAAATACTCCAGATTCATAACGCCCAATTTTCATTAGTTCAATGCTATCTGGCGTGGTTTCTTCCACTACAGGGGGAGCGACGACTTTGTTATCATCATTGCTATCATTACATGCGACCAATCCCACCGAAAGCATTGCCAACATCAATGCTGAAAACTGTATTTTCATGTTTTAGTTCATCTTTTATAAAAATATGAACAATTTATAAACACTAGATTGCATCATCATGAAGCTTTCATTACAGTTTTCTTGCAAGGGATCAATGCAATGATGAAAAGCTTTTACTACAACCCGAACTGAATATTCCTTTAAACTGTTTCAAAACCTTCACTTTATAAATATATGAATAGCACGCCAACTCATCAGGCTTTACAACCCGAATTCAGACTCTTGGTTTTGCTGGTGTCCATTGGTTTTTTCATGCAAGGGCTCGACACCACCATTGTCAACACTGCAATTCCAGCAATGGCACGTAGCTTAGGCGAAGATCCGCTACAAATGCACAGTGTGGTGGTGGCCTATGTGTTGTCAGTTGCAGCATGTATTCCTTTAAGTGGTTGGTTGGCCGATCGTTTTGGGGTACGAAATACCTATTTCAGTGCCATTATTATTTTTACCCTTGCGTCATTGGGCTGTGCTATGGCCAATAGCCTGAATGAACTGCTGTTTTATCGCGTAATACAAGGTATTGGCGGGGCGCTGCTCTTACCCGTTGGGCGATTGGCCATGCTTAAAGTCATACCACGCACGCAGTTTTTATCAGCGATGAGCCTGATGAGTCTGGCGGGTTTAATGGGGCCTTTGATTGGACCGACACTCGGCGGTTGGATGGTCGAAGTCGCAAGTTGGCACTGGATCTTCCTGATTAATATCCCGATGGGACTTCTTGGTGTGCTCATTACTTTTAAAGCCATGCCTAATGTTACCGAGCCAAGTGTGCAGCGTTTTGACTTCTGGGGCTTTATTCTACTGGTGGTCGCCATGGTGGGCTTATCTCTCGGCATTGAAAATTTTGCCAGCCCTCACCTGCCGCTCTGGTGGAGTTTAAGCTTAATTTTTGCTGGCATAGCGGCATGTACCATTTATGCTTTTCATGCACACACCCATGCCAATGCCCTATTTAGAAGTAAACTATTTAAGAATAAAATTTATGCCATTGGCATTGTTGGCAATTTCTTTGCCCGTCTCGGTGGCAATGCCATGCCTTTTTTAATTCCACTCATGCTGCAAGTGGCTTTTGGCTTCGAACCGTTCATTACCGGTTTATTGATGATCCCGACTGTGCTCGGGTCATTGGCCTCCAAGCCGATTATTCGCCAAATCATTCAGCGCTTTGGTTATCGCAAAGTCCTGTTGGTTAATACCTTTTTAGTGGGTGCCTGTATCTGTAGTTTTGCTTTATCTACTGCGGAAACGCCAACGTGGTTACGAGCTCTACATTTCTTTATTTTTGGTATCTTAAATTCCCTCCAATTTGTTTCGATGAATACGCTGACGTTGAAAGACTTACCGCAACAAGATGCCAGCAGCGGCAATAGTTTTTTATCCATGATTATGATGGTTTCAATGAGTATTGGTGTAGCGCTTGCAGGTACTTTGGTGAACCTATTTACTGCTTACTACGGTGCAGATCAGGTGGTCTCTGCTTTCCATACCACGCTGATTTTATTGGGCTGTATCAATTTAATTACTGCTGCAATTTTCTGGCAAATTCCAAAAGATGTAGCCGTCTAAGCTGCTCTTTGAAGCGATCTAGATGACAACACAGGTAGGTGCGCGTTATGATCAAAACTGAGTTCCGGACACATTTCCATGCCTAAGAAAACCAAAGCCAAACATAAAAAATTTGATTTGAAAAAATACAGTCCAGTGATTGGCGGTGTGGGTGTCGTGGTGATTGCAGGTCTCAGTTATCTCGCGCTAATGCCTCATCGACCTGCATCTGCTGAGGAATATCCTGTCAAAGGTTTTGATGTTTCCCATCATCAAAAAGAGATTCAATGGTCAAAGATCTCTCCGCAACGCTATCAATTTGTCTATTTAAAAGCTACAGAAGGCGGTGATTTTAAAGACACCAAGTTTCAAGAAAATTGGCTAAAAGCACGTGAAAGAGGGTTTCTTGTTGGCGCCTATCATTTTTATCGCTTATGTCGCGATGGTAAAATTCAAGCCGACAATTTTATTGACTCTGTCCCCAATAAAGCCGATGCCCTGCCCCCAGTCATTGACTTAGAATATGATAGCAATTGCATCAACACCTATAGCAAAGAACAATTACTCAAAGAAATTAATTACATGCATGACCGGTTACATCGGCACTATGGTAAGCAACCTATTTTTTATACCTCAAAATCATTTTATAACATTGTCTTAGCTGGTGAGTTTCAAAAAACACCGTTGTGGGTACGCGAATATAAGAGTTTGCCAGATTTAAAAAACAATCCAAAATGGTTGTTTTGGCAACATAGCAATCAAGGTGAGATCAGCGGCATCCCAACAACGGTCGACTTAAATGTGTTTTATGGTTCACAAAGCCAATGGAATAGCTTTTTAAAAGCCAATGGTCTGGAGCATGCCATTCAAACTGAAAAATAACACTCTGACGGTTTAAATAAACGGCTGCAGATAAAAGCATAAAAATCAGCACGAAAATGAAGAAAAAATAGAAAATTAAGGACGATTCAATATGGGGAAAAGAAAAATATGGGCTTATTGCATCTTGAGCATCATCGTGAGTTTAAGCCTTGCACTGCTGTATTTGGTTCAACCATCAGGGCAGCTCAAGACCTTTGAACCTTGGATCTATCAAGCGCATCAAGACCATAAAATGCCTCATTATCAGGTTAAATTTTTCGGTGTTTCGACATTATTATTTGATGATGGCAAGCAGCAGGTTTTAGTGGATGGTTTCTTTAGTCGCCCATCTTTGGCAACAACCTTTTTAAAAAAAATTGACAGTGATGCGTCCAAAGTGGATCAGATCATCCAATCACACAATTTAAAACGTACGCAAGCCATTCTGGTCACACATTCACATTATGATCATGCGCTAGATGTCCCATTTCTCGCACATCAACTGAGTCAGGCCAAAATTGTGGGCTCTAACAGTACACTCAATATCGCCCGTGGCGCCAATATCCCCGAGACACAATTACAACGGGTTCAAGCTTGGCAGCCGATGAAGTTTGGTGCATTCACAGTCACTGCCATTCCGTCTCAACACACACCTCCTACAGTGGTAAATAATGATCTTGGAGAAGAAATTACTACACCGCTAACGTTACCGACCCGTTTTCCCAGTTTTAAAGAAGGTGGCTCCTTTGATTATTTAATTCAACATGGCGAACATGTGAGTTTGGTCAAAGCCAGTACCGGAGCAATACCAAAGCAATTTCAACATTTAAAAGTCGATACCTTGTTTTTAGGCATTGCGCAACTTTCCAAGCAATCTGAACAATTTCAACAAAATTATTTAAAGGAAACCTTGGCAACGCTACAACCCAAAACAGTGATTCCAATACATTGGGATAACTTTTTTACTCCAATTGAACCGGAACTTGAGTTTTTACCTCGCTTCGCCGATAACACGCCAAAGAGTTTAAATCGATTAATTCAAGCAGCAGAACAACAACATGTACAAGTCGTTTTACTGAGTCAACCTGTGTCGTTTGGGCTGAAGCACGAGCTATTGAGCAAGATCATTCTATGCGATACTCAATTGTGTTAGTTAAACCAAACATAAAGTGAGCATGAGGAAAATCATACATATCGATATGGATGCTTTTTTTGCGTCAGTCGAACTACGTGACCGGCCTGATTTGAAACACCTCCCTGTGGTGGTGTCCTCACATCATCCACGTGCAGTGATTTGTGCAGCATCTTACCCTGCACGTGAATTTGGTTTGCGTTCTGCAATGTCGATGTCACAGGCACGCAAACTCTGCCCACAGGTGGTGGTAATTGAACCCAATTTTGAAAAATATCGGGCTGTGTCTGCTCAAATTCATCAAATTTTTCGCCGTTACACACATACGATTGAACCGCTTTCATTAGATGAAGCCTATTTGGATGTCACTGAAAACTTTCAACATGTGCCGAGTGCCACAGAAGTTGCAATGCGGATTCAAGCTGAAATTTTTCAAAGCACAGGCTTAACAGCTTCAGCCGGTGTTGCGCCAAATAAGTTTCTAGCCAAAGTGGCCTCCGACTGGCACAAACCCAATGGCATCTGTGTGATTAAACCCACGCAAGTTTTAAACTTTATTCATGATTTACCCCTAAAAAAGATACCGGGTGTAGGAAAAGTCATGCAAGAAAAGCTCAAAACATTAGATCTTGCCACATTGGGAGATTTGCAAAAAATTGATGAATCCATATTGATTCATCATTTTGGTAAATATGGGCGGCAGCTGTTTTTATATGCCCAAGGTATAGATGAACGCCCTGTTCAAGCCGAACGCGAACGTCAGCAAATTTCTAAAGAAACCACCTTCGATGATGATTTTACTCTCGAACAATGCCATAGCTATTGGCCTAAATTAATTGACCAAGTCTGGCACAGTTTGGAGAAAAAGCAGCTTACTGCACGTGGGGTATCTGCAAAATTAAAGCTCAAAAATTTCCAAGTTCTACAGCATAGTAAAAGCTTTAAAACCCCGCTCACCTCAAGAGATGATTTGGTACAAGTCATCCAACAATTATTAAATGAGATGTCAATTCCCCCAGAATTACAATTTCGGCTGATTGGGGTCGGTGTCTATCAATTGGCCGCACATGATGCTGAAACACAGCTTTCACTACTTTGAAAGGCTCATTTTATTTTGACCTACATTTAGTTCAGCCTCGCCACATTGCATAAGTTTTAGCCATAAGAACAAATTTAAATCAATTTACTATTCACAAAACATAAAATTAGAGTACTCTATCAGCGCAATACATTATCCGTGTATGCGCTGAGATGCTAAAAATCACCTTTACTTTTAGCATGCTGTCCTGTGATTGGCGTGACGATCAAATCCGAATATTACAGGGCAACTCTGTTGTCAATCATGGAATAATCCGCTGTATGCGTTCTGCAAACTCTGCTACACCCTCTCAAAATACTTCACAATCTCAAGAACAACGTGCACGTAAAGCAGCCCTAAGTAGCTTTGTTGGTGCTGTTGTTGATTGGTATGACTTTCTCCTCTACGGCATTGTTGCTGCACTCATCTTTAAAGATCAATTTTTCCCCAGTATTGGCAACAATATGGGCACACTTGCTGCGCTTGCCACTTTTGGAGTCGGCTTCTTATTCCGCCCATTAGGCGGCATTGTGTTTGGACACTTCGGTGACAAACTCGGACGTAAAAAGATGTTGGTGTTAACGGTTGTGCTTATGGGGATTTCAACCGTTGGTATCGGGTTATTACCGAATTTTGATGCAATTGGTTGGTGGGCACCCATTTTACTGGTCACGCTAAGAGCAATCCAAGGCTTTGCGGTAGGTGGTGAATGGGGTGGCGCTGCCCTGATGGCAGTAGAAAATGCCCCTAAAGGCAAGAAAGCATTTTATAGCAGTGGCGTACAGATTGGTTATGGCGTAGGACTAGTTTTAGCCACAGGTGCAGTATCGCTTATTATTGCCACTCTGGGTGAACAAGCGTTTGCTGAATGGGCATGGCGAATTCCGTTCATTGCTAGCATTGTACTGATTGCTATTGCCATGTGGATTCGACGTGATCAAGATGAATCAACTGAATTTGTAGAACAGGTGATAGAAGCTGATGCTAAGCCGAAAAAACTGCCGATTGTGCAAGCCATCACACAGCATCCTAAAGCGTTCTTCTACATTATTGCTCTACGTTTAACAGAATTATTGACCATGTATTTGGTCACCAACTTTGCACTGAATTATTCCACCACCCAATTAGGTATGGACAAGCAATTCTTCCTCAATATTACCTTAATGGTGGGTGCAATTAGCTGTTTCAGCATTCCCCTTTTTGCTTGGCTTGCAGACCGTTTTGACCATCGAAAAATGTGTGTTTTAGGCGGGTTAATTGGTGCTTTATCGGCCTTCCCATTCTTTATGGCACTCGATGCACAAAATACATGGATGATTATTATTGGCGCGATTTTATTGGCTAATATTGCTCATGATATGGTAGTCAGTGTACATCAGCCAATTTTTACTTCTTTGTTTGGTACAGCCTATCGCTACAGCGGTGCAGGTGTAGGCTATCAAGTCGCAAGTATTATTGGGGGAGGTTTTACTCCGATGATTGCTGCAGCATTGGTCATTTGGGGTAATGGTTCATGGCAATATGTCGCTATTTATTTAGCCATTGGCTGCTTGCTGACTGCGGCAGTTGCTGCCATCATGCCTAAAACACAAGATTAATTACTTAACGCTAATCAGGATCTCTTAGATGACCATACAACGCCTCCATGTCTCACAACGCTTTTCTGAAATTGCAATTTCAGGACAATTGGTACATTTGGCTGGTCAATTAGCATCTGACTTAGCGCTCGATATCCGCGGTCAGACGAAGCAAACCTTAGACATCATTGATCAATTTCTTGCCGATGCAGGAACAGATAAAAGCCATATCATGTCTGTGACGATTTACCTCAAAGATATTACACAAGACTATGCTGCTTTCAATGAAGTTTGGGACGCTTGGGTGGCTGACATTCAAGCACTTCCACGCACATGTGTTGAAGCTAAATTATATGATCCACGTGTACTCGTTGAACTAACCGTTGTCGCAATAAAACCTGAATAAAATAAAATCTAAAATAAAAAAAGCATGCTCGAAGACATGCTTTTTTTATTTGGGCTGTATGCGTTCAACATACAGAGATATTCGAATAAAAAATCAATTTGAACCCATAATTTTGATTTTTTTACGCTCAAGATCCGAATACAAGTGGTACTTTTTTAAATCATTTACCACAACCAATGGTCGAGTTACAGCTTGATCATGAAGGAAATCTTCACGTAGCTGTACATACTCAGGAACATCATCATAACGAATCACGCGGTAACCAGCCAAAGACAACAACGCATCTTGATATTGGGATTGTTGCAGGCGTTTTAATACCATTGGATCATCCAAAGCCACAATAGCTTGAATCTGGTGTTGTTCATCTAATACAACAAAATCCGCCACCATATTGCGATATTTATTACGTGTACGGTAATACTTTGTGGTTAACAACGCATCAAATGAGACATGTGCCAATATCGTATGTTTCGGCAATATTTCTTTTAAACGCGTATACGTCAGCTGCTCATTAATATTGAAAATTGCACGTTGCTTGAGTGCGCTATCTTGTTGTCTACTATCATTCTCAAGGCTTTTCCAAGCCATTATGAGCATGCAGAAGAGTAAGATACTCCCAATTACTATGTATATAGTCATCTCATAATCCTTTATATTTCTTATATTTTTGGTATTAAACATACTTCTTATCGGGAAGTAGTATATAGCCTCTATTATTTTTTTAATGTCCTATTAAAAAAAATAACTCTAACTTTCACACAATGCGTGTTTAATCTGACAAAAAGTTGCAAATGCTTTAATAGCCAACATCTCATGCCACTTCAGTTCAGAGTCAAAACAGTATCCCGCCTGTTTATTGTTACTTTAGATCATTCAATAAAATCTCAGCAAGTGCATTTAGTATCACTGTCCGACAATTCCGATAAGCTGTAATTTTATGCTAGCAATTCAGTAAGATACTAAAATTAAATATACATTTATCCTTGTAACACAATATTATTTCAGCTAAAAATTCAGGATGATCTCGTCACTCACCTATCTAGTTTATTCGCCAACAAATCGTTTTATACAGAACTTTCGCTGACAAAATCCACCACAATTAGCTTTTATACTCATATCCACCATAAAAAAGAGACACCGAAGTGTCTCTTTTTATCTATTTCTATGCCTTTTTAAGCACGCGATTTCGGTTTTGATTTCCCTTTGGGTTTCGGGCCACCAAATGGTTTTTTAGCATCGCCAGTTTCACGCGGTGGCAAACCCGTATGCTGAGTTAAGGTTTGACCACGCTCAGGACGCTTCTTGGTATTTGAAGGACGTGATTGCGCAGCTTTACCGCGGTTGCCTTGTTCGCCTGTACGTTTTGCAGAATCACCTGCAAGTGTCGAATTCTTTTTACGCGCAGACTGATACTGCCCTTCAGCACTACCCGCAGGTTGATAAGTCGGAATCAAATGCTGTTTTGAGTTACCGATCAAATCTTGGCGACCCATTTCTTTCAAAGCTTCACGAAGCATAGGCCAGTTATTTGGATCATGGTAACGTAAGAAGGCTTTATGCAAACGACGACGCTTCTCACCTTTCACAATATCCACTTGTTCGGTGTAACGTGCCACTTTCGCCAGTGGGTTTTTACCGGTGTAATACATCGTGGTTGCTGTAGCCATTGGTGATGGGTAGAAGGTTTGTACCTGATCGGCACGGAAACCATTCTTTTTCAACCAAATTGCAAGGTTCATCATGTCGTAATCCGTCGTTCCCGGATGCGCTGCGATGAAGTAAGGAATTAAGTACTGTTCCTTGCCTGCTTCTTTACTGAAGCGATCAAACATTTGTTTGAAGCGGTCATATGTACCGATGCCCGGCTTCATCATTTTATTGAGTGGACCTTTCTCAGTATGCTCAGGTGCAATCTTGAGGTAACCACCGACGTGATGGGTTACCAACTCTTTCACATATTCAGGGTTAAGTACAGCAAGGTCATAACGTAAACCTGAACCAATCAAAATCTTTTTAATACCTGGTAATGCACGTGCTTTACGATACAACTGCGTCAACGGAGCATGATCGGTATGTAGGTTTTGACATACACCTGGGAATACACACGATGGCTTACGACAGTTCTTTTCAATCTCAGGATCTTTACATGCCAAGCGGTACATGTTCGCTGTAGGGCCACCTAAGTCAGAAATAATACCGGTAAAGCCAGGTGCAGTATCACGAATCTTTTCTACTTCACGTAAAATTGATTCTTCTGAACGGTTTTGAATGATACGACCTTCGTGTTCCGTAATCGAACAGAAGGTACAACCACCGAAACAACCACGCATGATGTTCACAGAGAATTTAATCATGTCAAAGGCAGGGAAACGTGCTTGGCCATAAGCTGGATGTGGCAGACGTGCATATGGCAAATCAAACACATAATCCATCTCTTCCGTGGTTAACGGAATCGGCGGTGCATTCAACCAAACATCACGTTCTCCATGCTTTTGCACCATGGCACGGGCATTTCCCGGATTAGTTTCTAAATGCAAAATACGGTTGGCATGAGCATATAAAACAGGATCTTGCGATACTTCTTCAAATGCAGGTAAACGAATTACAGCCAATTCACGTGGTGGTAATTTGTGTTTAATGGCTTTTGATGCAGGCTGTAATTGTACAATTTGCGTGTCATTATCTAAATTGTCACCTTCACGTACAATTGGATTCGCCACATGCTCTTTTTGGAAACCTTGATATTGACTTAGGTCTTTACCTTGCTCAATTTCACAGCCTTCTAAGTCTTCAGTCATTACATATGGATTGATGATTGGATCAACGCGACCAACCGTATCCACATCATTCGATGCAATTTCTACGAACTTCGCTTTTGAGGCACGATTATGTTTATTGACAATAAACGCTGTACCACGTACATCTGTGATCTCGTGGATTTTTTCACCACGTGCCAAACGGTGCATGATTTCAGTGATTGAACGCTCACCGTTACCATACATTAATAGATCTGCTTTAGAATCCATCAATACTGAACGACGCACTTTATCAGACCAATAGTCATAGTGCGCGATACGACGAAGTGATGCTTCAATACC
This sequence comes from Acinetobacter sp. YH12227, assembly GCF_013417785.1. Taxonomy (NCBI): domain Bacteria; kingdom Pseudomonadati; phylum Pseudomonadota; class Gammaproteobacteria; order Moraxellales; family Moraxellaceae; genus Acinetobacter; species Acinetobacter sp. YH12227. The sequence goes on from NZ_VPDH01000026.1 coordinate 46,168, forward strand.
GCCAAGTAATACAGGAACATCTGGATAGGCTTCACGCACACGTTGGCAGTACACAGTTGCCGCACGGTCTGGACGTTTATTTGGAACGTTATCTGGAGAATAAGCATCATCTGAACGAATTTTACGGTCAGCCGTATAACGGTTGATCATCGAATCCATGTTACCTGCGGTCACACCCCAAGCAATATTGGGTTTCCCCAATACACGGAAGGCTTCAACATCAGTCCAATCAGGCTGGGCGATAATACCGACACGGAAGCCTTGCGCTTCTAAAGTACGACCAATAATGCCTGAACAAAAAGATGGATGATCGATGTACGCATCACCACAGACTAAAATAAAGTCACAACTGTCCCAACCGAGTTGATCCATTTCTTCGCGTGACATCGGCAAAAATGGCGCAGGGTCAAAACATGACGCCCAATATTTGTCGTAATCAAACAACGCTTTAGGCGCTGTCTGCATAGTATAAGCAGTAGACATGGCTAGCAATTCTCGGCTGGCAGATGATAGGAGATCTAAATTAGATCAAAGATGAAAGCCGATCATTTTACCATGAATTCCATTCATCTTGCTTGATTATAATTTATACAAATCTAACTAAGTAATTCAAATCTTTTATATACCTTGGAATTCGGACCAATTAATACCATTCATTTCAAAATTAGATTATTTAATTGATTTAAGTCTAAGTGCTAAATAGAGACCAATGATTAAAATACAGCCAATAAATATGCTTAATCCAATCCAACCTGTTTTTTCCCAAACCATTCCACTGCCACTACCGAGTACACTTGATCCCATGTAATAGCTAAATAGATACAAAGATGAACCTACCGCTCGATATTGCAAAGATTGCACGGCAACCCAACTACTAGAGGTCGAATGCGCTGCAAAAAATGCGAATGTAGATATCAACAATCCAATTAAAACAAATATTAATAACGGTATGAGCATAATGCTGATTCCAATTAGCATTAAAAAGAACATTGCAATAAGTACATATTCACGCCCAAAACGTCTTCCCCACTGTGCAGCACGTGGTGAACTATAAATACCAGCCAAATAAGCAATTGAAATCAAACCAATCCATGTTTGTGACAATTTAAACGGAGCATCTATGAGTCGATAGCTCATATAGTTAAAGACCGAAACAAAACAGCCCATCAAAATGAATCCTTGCATGAATAGGATTCTGAGTTTTTTATCTTGAATATTTTTTATAAAAGAATGATAGAACCGATCTAAGCGTATTGGATAGGAAATGAAGTGCTTAGAAGCTGGCAGCAATCGTAAAAATGCGATAGCAATACATAGGTTTAATAGACCGATGATCATCATTGCCGACTGCCAAGAAATATAGTCAATCAATACACCAGCAATTAGTCGTCCACCCATCCCACCAATAGCTGTTCCTGAGATATACAAGCCCATCGCAAAACCAATATCTTTTTGTGCAATTTCTTCACCGATATAGGTCATCGCAACAGCTGCAACACCACTTACACTTAAACCAATCAGGATTCGATTAGCTAAAAACACCTCCCAAATAGGAAGCAGCGAACTTAAAACTGAAAGTAGTGCTGCTAGAAATAAAGCACAAACCATTACAGACTTTCTTCCATAGCGATCTGAAATCAATCCCGTAAATAGCAGCCCTATAGCGAGTGCAATAGTCGAAAAAGAGAGTGGAAAACTACTATGGGTCGGACTCACTTTAAAAAAGTCAGCAAAAATCGGCATCATCGGTTGTACACAGTACAAAGATGAAAAAATGGCAAAACCAGCTAAGAATAAGGAGAATAAAATAGCAAGAAATGAACGTGAACCATACTCAATATAGCCTTGTTCATCGGCTGAAGTAGACATAAGCTTTCCATTTTAGATGGAAACAGTATACCCCTCTCTAGAATTGAATAGAGGATGTATTTGTATAATGCCTACTCCCCTTATCCTTTTTTAAGGCATAAAAAAATCCCCCTATCTCATAAGAGTTAGGGGGATTTTGAATAATGAGCTGGCGATGACTTACTCTCACATGGGTAACCCCACACTACCATCAGCGCTAAGAGGTTTCACTTCTGAGTTCGG
>NZ_VPDH01000027.1:0-46159 GCF_013417785.1 Acinetobacter sp. YH12227
TTGATGCCATTTTTCTTTATACTGTCACTGAGGCAGGTTGGACATTTGATTTCTAGAGTTATTTGCATTTCTCTATTTTATCAAAATTCAACCTGCTTTTTTTCAGCATACTTTTTGAAACACCACCTAATAGTTTTATTAGTCGCTGGGGTGGAGAGGAATTCCTAATTTTGCTTGAGGATTATGATCTAGACAAAGCACAAGATTTGTGTGAGTCGATCTTAAATGCCTGCGAAAAAAATCCATATAAGCTGGATCGTACACGTTTGGAAGTGACGTTTAGTATGGGGCTGACGACCTTTAAGCAATTAGATTTATCAAATTACTCAAGTACTTTACAGCAAGTCGATGCGTGTTTGTATCAAGCGAAAACACAAGGTAAAAACCAATTTGTGACGCATAAAATTATTCCAGCAGTTTTATAATTTGCACAAATGTTATTTAGTTAAGCAAAAAAAAGATGCCATTTCGGCATCTTTTTTTAAATCAGAAATTAAGCTGATTTTTTGAACCAAGAGAAAAAGCCTTTTTTCTCAGCTTTAGCAGCTTCAGCTTTTTTCTCAGCACATTTTTTTGCGCAGTCTTTTTTCGCTTCAGCTTTTACAGCTTCAGTTTTTGCTACAGCAGCGTCTTTTGCTTCAGTTGTTTTCTCAACGACAGCATCTTTTGCAGCGGCTGTTTTAGCCACAGCAACATCTTTAGTTGCAACAGCTGCATCTTTTACAGCTTCAGTTTTTGCTACAACAGTTTCTTTCGCTTCCATTGTTCTAGTTACAGTCGCATCTTTAGCTGCTACTGTTTTAGCAACAGTTGCTTCTTTCGCAGTTTCAGCTTTTTCTACAACAGCTTTTTTAGCATCTACAGCTTTCGCTTTTGTAGTTTCTTTGATTGTTAAAGTTTTTGTTTCAGTTGCTTTTTCAGCGACAGCAACTTGGTTTTTAACAACATCTTTAGTTGCTTTTGCAGCTGCAACAGTAGCAGTTTTAGTTTCTACTGCTTGTGCTTTTACAGCTTTAACTACAGTAGCTGGTTTTTGTTCAATAGCTGTAGCCGCCATTGTAGAAGTTGTCGCAGCAACTAAAGCCATTGCTAAAGTAGTTTTGATTGCGTTCATAGTCATCACTCTATAAAACTTAGTTAAAATAAGGCATTGTAAATTCTATGCCTTATATTGCCGTTGTAGGTTACAACTTAGAACGCATGCTGCTTATTTGTGTGAATAATCCACTAATGTTACAAACGAATAACAGAGGGAGAACCTACAAAGACAAGCCGTGACAAATTAAACTGTCTTTTCGACACTTATCAGGTGGAATACTCTGTTAGGCTGAAGCTAGATTGATCGCTATTTATTGATCTATATAACAAGATGAAACTGTGGAGTTAAAACAAAATGAATCAATTGATGAGTTATAAAGAACTCCCAATATGGACTCAGCAGACCATTCCGGAGGGTTTTAAACGTCAGCACAATACCAAGGCAGGGACATGGGCAAAACTGATTGTGCTTCAGGGTGAAGTGAATTTTGCCATGTTAGATGATGCTGGAAAGGTCTTGTCCGAACATGTATTTAGTCCAGCGCAGCAGCCGCCATTTATTGAACCTCAGGCGTGGCATAAAATTGTTTCTGTTAGTGATGATGTGCAATGTCAGCTGAGTTTTTATTGCCAACCACAGGATTATTTTAATAAGAAGTATCAACTCAGCCCAACGCACTCAGAAATTTTGGCAGCAGCGCCGTATTTGCAAGGTGGTCGTGCTTTGGATGTCGGTTGTGGTCAGGGACGTAACAGCCTATATTTAAATCAGCAGGGCTATCAGGTTGATGCTTGGGATGTAAATCCACGTAGTTTGCAAAAGTTACATGAGATTATTACCGCAGAAAGCATTGAGCATATTGATGTACAGCAATGCGACCTCAATGCAGACCAAAGCATTACAGATACATATGACTTTATTTGCTGTACTGTAGTGATGATGTTTTTAGAAGCCAGGACAGTGAAGCCACTGATTCAGCAGATGCAAAAAGCCACGAATATTAATGGCTATAACCTGATTGTTTGCGCGATGGACACGTCGGATATTCCGGCACAGCCTGACTTTCCTTTTACGTTTAAAGCAGGCGAGTTAAGTGCGCTATATGATGGCTGGAATATTGTGAAATACAATGAAAATGTCGGTGAGTTACATCGGGTAGATGCACAAGGCAATCGGATTAAACAGCATTTTGCAACCTTGTTGGCGCAAAAAGTTTAAGCCTAGAATTGTAGGATGTTGAGTTGAAGGGTTGGGGGATCAACTCAACACTTACTTTACTTAATAATGAAAAAATGGGATCCATTTTTGAGCTAGTCAGGCTGTATGTGTACTTAGAAAATTCAACCAATTGAATATGATCATACTCTGATTTAAGGCTGATAAATAAAGCCCAAAGCTTTTAGAGGCAATTGAATGATGTCGATTGTGAGTGTTAAAGGTAATAGTGGTAATTCTGCCATTTTTTCCTGCCCTGACTTTTTAACATAGCCACTTTGGTCTTCGTAATGCTGGATACGGATCTTATAGGGATGGCTTAAGGGCTTTAAATCTGCGGCATTCGCAACTTTTGGGTAAACCGTACCTGCAATTTCTAAATTAAACAGATGATCTTGATGTTCTGCCTTTGAACAATCACATGGTGCTACACCATATTGGTTAAATAATGCTCTTTCCGTAGGGCTTAGTGTTCCATTGGGAGGCGCATAATAAAATTTAAAGCTTCCGCTAAATTTAGTGCTGTTCGGGCTCGGAGAATTAAATTCTAGTTCTCGATGGAGACGAATATATTGTGGATTGAGTTGGCTAATCAGTTGAATAAAATCAGCACCGCCTTTATTGATCAAATAGCTGTATTTATTGCCTGCGACTACGATGCTATCGATTGGTTCATTGGGTATTGCTTTAGCGGGTTTGCCAAATGCGATCACATCATCTTCAAGGATTGTTCTCCATGCATATTTTGTTTCGTATTTTTGAAACAGATCACGGGAGAGTTCACCGATTTGATTATTTGTAACGCAAGCTGTAAGAAAAATAAAAGTGCCTAGGCAGCTCATCTTTAAGAGGTAGTGAAGTCGTTTATTTATCATTGTTATGCATATTTAAGTTTTGGTTTAGGCCTTACAATAATTCAAAAAACGCTGAAAATCGAGAATTAGCGTATTAACTTTAAAAATATGCTGAGACGTTTTTAAGGTTTGTTTAGCACGGTTTATTGCTGAAGATTTTTGAACAAAATTTATTTCACTATGAAATTTCCCTCTCCTTTTAAGGAGACTTGCGCAGAATACCGCTCAGGAAGAGGATTTATATGAAAAATTTCCCCTCACCCTCTTGTGGTGCATGCTGCTTGCTTCAGAGGGAGAAGGGGCTTCTAGTATTATTCATGCGAGTTTAGTTAACAAATAAAAAACCCCGCAATAAGCGGGGTTTCTTTTATCTCAGTATTTAATTAAAAATTAAACACGTTCGATAATGGTCGCGATACCTTGACCCAAACCGATACACATCGTTGCAAGACCGATTTGTGTATCTTGCTGTTCCATAACGTTCAGCAAAGTCGTTGTGATACGCGCACCAGAACAACCCAATGGGTGACCCAATGCAATCGCACCACCGTTCAAGTTCACACGGTCTTGTTGGTCATAAATGCCTAAGCCTTTAAGAACAGACAAACCTTGTGCTGCGAACGCTTCGTTCAATTCAAACGTTTGAATATCAGCAATTGACAAGCCAGCACGTTTAAGCGCTTTTTGAGTTGCTGGTACAGGACCATAACCCATGATCGCAGCATCACAGCCTGCAACCGCCATAGAACGAATCACAGCACGTGGCTTAAGACCTAGCGCTTGAGCACGTTCAGCAGACATAAGCAACATTGCAGAAGCACCATCAGACAACGCTGAAGATGTCGCAGCAGTTACCGTACCGCCTTTCGGGTCAAATACTGGACGTAAAGATTGGAACGCTTCAAGGTTCGCATCAGGACGAATCACTTCATCGACATCGCACAGGATTTTGAAGCCATTCGCATCGTGACCTTCAACGCCCACGATTTCATTTTTGAAACGACCTTCTTGTGTTGCAGCCCAAGCACGGCGGTGTGATTCAACACCAAACGCATCTTGTTCTTCACGAGAAATACCGTTCATACGACCTAACATTTCAGCCGTTAAGCCCATCATGTTAGACGCTTTTGCATAGTGCTTAGACGCTTCAGGGTTGATGTCGATGCCGTGCATCATGCCAACGTGACCCATGTGCTCCACACCACCGATGATGAAAACATCACCTTGGTTAGTTGCAATTTGCGCAGCCGCAGTATGGATTGCTTGCATAGAAGAACCACACAGACGGTTCACTGTTTGACCTGCAACAGTACGTGGTAAGTCTGCTAACAATGCAATGTTACGACCAATGTTCATACCTTGCTCTAGGGTTTGGTTTACACAGCCCCAGATTACGTCTTCAACTTCATTGGTATCAAACTGGTTACGAGCAACAAGCGCACGTACTAATTCAGCAGATAAGCTGTCAGCACGGACGTTACGGAACATACCATTTTTGGTTTTACCCATTGCTGAACGTACGCCATCAACGATGACAACGTCACGTGGATTTAAAGTAGCCATTCACGTTGCTCCTTAACCGTAGAATTTTTTATTGTTTGCAGCCATGTCACGCAACATTTGTGGCGCTTCATAAGCCTTACCTAAATACGCATATTTGTCGCAAAGCGCTACGTATTCAGCGACACCTGTTTGGTCGATGTAACGGCATGGACCACCACGGAATGGAGGGAAACCTACACCCATGATCATCGCCATATCTGCTTCAGCAGCAGTCGCTACGATGTTGTCTTCTAGGCAACGAACAGTTTCGTTACAGAACGTCAGCATCATACGGTCAATGATTTCTTGCGCATCAAATTCACGTTTTTCCGCAGTTGCAACAGAAGCCACAAGTTCGTAAGCCACTGGATCAACCACTTTGGCTTTCTTACCTTTACGGTCAAGTTCGTATTTGTAGAAACCAACGTCATTCTTTTGACCAAGACGTTTGTTTTCGTACATGGTTAAAGTTGCGCCTTTATAGTCTGGCTTCATGCGGTCAGGGAAACCTTCCGCCATCACTTCTGCACCGTGTACGCCTGTGTCGATACCCACAACGTCGATGAGGTAAGCAGGACCCATAGGCCAGCCGAATTTTTCCATCACTTTATCAACTTGCTGGAAGTCAGCACCGTCTTTCAGTAGAAGGTCAAATGCACCGAAGTAAGGGAACAGTACGCGGTTTACAAGGAAGCCCGGGCAGTCATTTACCACGATTGGCGTTTTACCCATTTTCTGAGCAAGAACCACAGTCGTTGCGATTGCCTCAGCAGATGTTTTCTCACCACGGATCACTTCAACCAATGGCATCATGTGAACTGGGTTAAAGAAGTGCATACCGACAAAGTTTTCAGGACGTTGTAGGTTTTCAGCCAAACGTGTGATTGAAATTGTTGAAGTGTTTGAAGCAATGATCGTGTTGTCACGAACGTTCTTCTCAGTTTCAGCAAGTACGATACCTTTTACTTTCGGGTTCTCTGTTACTGCTTCAATCACGATGTCCACTTCTTTAAACTCGTCATAGCTTAAAGTCGGACGGATGCGCGCAAGAGTTTCACCCATTTGAGCAGGCTTCATTTTCTTACGGTCAACTTGTTTGGTCAGTAAGCCATTGGCTTCTTTCATACCTAAAGCAAGTTGTGGGTTACCAATGTCTTTCATGATGATTGGTGTGCCTTTGCTTGCCGCTTGGTAAGCAATACCACCACCCATGATACCCGCGCCTAGTACAGCGGCTTGGTTGACAGGGTGAGCACCTTTTTCATATTTCTTCGAAGTTTTCTTCACAATTTGGTCGTTAAGGAATAAACCAATTAACGCACCAGCTTGTGGAGTTACCGCAGCTTTAGCAAAACCTTGCGCTTCGATTTTCAATGCTTCATCACGTGGAAGGCTTGCACCTGCTTGTAATGAGTCTAGAAGAAGTTTTGGCGCTGGGTATTGTGCAGGGTTTGCTTTAGCAAGAACTGCACCTTTCGCTGTATTGAATGCCATCATTTGTTCAAGCATGTTCAATTTAACAGGATCCAATTTTTCTTGGCGTTTTGCTTTCCAGTCTAGACGGCCAGCAATTGCTTGTTTCACAAGGTCAATTGCAGCGTCTTGTAGTTTGTCTGCAGCAACAACCGCATCAACTGCACCGTCTTTGAGCGCAGCAGCAGGTTTCTTTGGATTAGCCATTGCCATCCATTCAACCGCATTGTCGATACCAATCACGCGGCTTAAACGAACCGTACCACCAAAACCTGGGTAGATACCAAGTTTGATTTCTGGAAGGCCAACTTGTGCAGCTTCTGACATCACACGATAGTCACACACTAAACACATTTCAAAACCGCCGCCCAATGCCATACCATTGATTGCAGCAACCTTAGGAACGTTTAAATCTTCAAACGCATTGAAGATGTCGTGAACAGGCAATGCCCAATCCACAATCGCTTGTTCGCCTTGAGCGAAGTTCGCACCAAATTCAGTGATGTCTGCACCAACGATAAATGTAGATTTACCTGAAGTTACGATTAAACCTTTGATATCACCGTTTGCTTTAACAGCGTCAATCGCAGCTTTAAAATCTTCAATGGTTGCGCGGTTAAATTTGTTGACCGACTCACCTTGTAAGTCAAAGCGGAATTCTGCAATTCCGTCCGAAAGCATTTGGACGGTAATGGCATTGCCAGCGTGGATCATGCCTGATCTCCTTTATTTTGGAGGACTTCTAAGTTGATGTTGTGAAGCGAGTACGCGCTTCCTGCGTACACTTTTTGCCTCGCTAATCTTACGATAACTATATCCAAAAAGAATATAACAAGTTGTATCAAGCCGTGACGCTAGGGTCATCAATTTTTCGTTTTGAAAACTGATTGTTATAAGTCTTTTTAGTGCGCGTTCTAATAAAATGTGCTGAAGCTTATGTTTCAATTCACATTTTATTTCGAAAACTATTTTTTATATTGGGTAAATCAGATAAAAATCAAGAAAATGCAAGGATAATTTTTGGCAGAATGGTCAATCGCTCAGTTGTTTCAAGGTATGACTTTATGCAACACAGTGTTCTATGGCGTATATTTAAGCGAAAATAATCGCTATGTTACAATGTCCTGGTTTTTAAAATTCTTTTCTTGATTTAAGCATTTTGCTTCAACGCTCCAGGTCCTTGTATGATTAAGTGGATTATCCTGGCGGTCTTTGTCATTTCTGCTTTTTATATTCAGCAGCGCGGTAAGGTTCGTCATTCCTTTTATCGTCAGTTCTTTGATCACTCTACGCTACTCGCACCGATTAATTTTCTGATGTACATGTTTTCCAAAGTACCCAATCAACCTTATATCGAAACACAACACTTTAAAGATTTAAAAGTGTTGGATGAACATTGGGAAATGATTCGTGATGAAGCGAAAGCATTGTATGAACAGGGTGGGATTAAAGCTTCAAGCAGTTATGATGATTTAGGCTTTAACTCATTTTTTAAGACGGGGTGGAAGCGATTTTATTTAAAGTGGTATGACTCCGCACATCCATCAGCGGCGGAGCTTTGCCCGAAAACCACGGCTTTACTCAAAACATTACCTTCGATTAAAGCGGCAATGTTTACTGAGTTGGCGCCCGATAGTCGTTTGGTTCGCCATCGTGACCCTTATGCGGGTTCATTACGTTATCATTTGGGGCTATTAACGCCGAATGATGATCGCTGTTTTATTGATGTCGATGGACAACGTTACTCATGGCGTGATGGTGAAAGTGTGGTATTTGATGAGACTTATATTCACTATGCAGAAAATAAAACTGAAGAAAATCGTATTATTTTCTTTGCCGATGTAGAGCGCCCTTTAACATCTAAATGGATGGAACGTTTTAATCATTGGTTTGGTAAAAATGTGATGACTGCGGCGAGTTCACCGAATGAAAGTGGTGATCAAACGGGTGGCTTAAACAAGGTCTTTGGCTATGTCTATCAGCTTCGAATTAAAGCCAAAGCACTGAAAAAAACCAATCGCTCAATGTACTATTTCCTAAAATGGTTCTTGATGCTAAGTATTTTCTTCCTTATTTTTGTTCGCCCATATTTATTTTAAAAGTGTAATAAATATTTAAAAAATGCGCCCTTAGGGGCGTTTTTTTATGCTGACAGCATGCAAAATATCGGTTATCGTGAATGCAGAATAAAAAAAATAAAATGTTTAATGAGAGCTAGAACAGCGTGCTAAGGACATAGGCGTATTGTCGCGTTTTGCTATTCGGAGATGCATTGCGACTTCAAGGAAAACAATACAGTTCGGTCAAAATTTAAAGAACAACCACAATATCGCTTGATGACAAATAGAGCAGAATTTTTCAATAAAGATGCAGTATTTGTCTATACATCACATATGGTCATTGACCCATCATATGATGAGCATACTCTGGTTTGGGGATAGGGTAATCTAAGATGAAAGCGACAAATCAGACCTTAATGCATCAAATGCATATTTCGATGCAGGATATTGAACGGCGTAAACAATTACTCGGATTGACGGATCAGGAACTCGCAGAACTGGCTTCAATTGGTGGCATAGTCGCACCTATTTTAGACACCATGGTCGATGAATTTTATGAAAATCAGACCTCAATTCCTGAAATTGCCACGTTGATTGGTGATTTAGATACCTTAAAGCGACTGCAACGCGCGCAGCATCAATATTTATTGGATTTATTTTCTGGGCGTTATGACAGTGCTTATGTGAATAACCGCTTACGCATTGGCTTGGTGCATAAACGCATTGGAGTTGAGCCTAAGCTGTATTTGTCGGCTGTACATACTTTAAAAACTATGCTGTTTAGTTTGATACGACGCACTTTTAATGATGTGGAACAGTGCCATGGCATTGTGAATACCTTAGAAAAACTATTCATGTTCGATACCACATTGGTGGTTGAAACCTATGTCTGGAGTCTAATTAGTGAGGTGAAGGTTTCACGTGAAAAAATGGAACAATATGCGCATACACTTGAGTTCCGTGCACAAGAAATGGAGGAGCTTTCTCAACGTGATCCGTTGACAGGATTACTGAATGTTCGACATCTATCTTCCATGCTCACCAGTATTTTATATACCGCACAGCGAAATCTAGATCCAGTTACTGTAGTGTTTATCGACATCAATGATTTTAAGAAAATTAATGATGAGCAAGGGCACCCTAAAGGCGATCAAGTTTTACAAACGGTCGCTGAGGCGATTAAGTCGGTCGCGCGGTTAGATGATCATTGTTTTCGCTATGGTGGGGACGAATTTTGTTTGGTGTTACCGGGGTGTACTGAACTGCATGTGCAAAGTAGTTTTATTCCGCGATTACTTGAAACCGTGGAAGAAATGGAAAGTGGCTTGAGTTTGAGTATTGGTGTGCGCCAGACGGATCATATTAGTGGCTATATTGATGCCATGACGTTGGTGCAACAGGCAGATGCCGAAATGTATTTGGTCAAGAAGCAATACAAAGCCAGTCAAGGTGAGGTGTCATAAGCAGCCACAGGCTCTTAACGCTATACTGGAAAAATGATGCTTTAATCAATGCGGAATGAGTGAAAAAATATTCTCTCGCATCCATGCGCTTGGCTAAATCTTGTATAGAATAAAAGCAGCTTATGAGGGGGTAAGATGCAAGTATTTCATTCTAAAAAAGATTGGTGGGTAGTCGCATTTATTATTTGTATGAGTGGTTTACTCATCCAGTTATTACTCACCATGCAAGCTAAAGGCACGATGCAGCAATATCCTATGCATAGCGCAGTGTATATTTTGACGGTGCTACTGCTTTGGTGGCCCTTCAATACGCGTTATCAGATTTCTGCGGAACAGCTGAATATTCGCAGTATGTTTGTAGGTTGGCAGATTCCATTACAGAATATCCAGCGAATTAGCCCAAGTCAGGATTTATCGGCAGCACCTGCGCTTTCCATTAAACGTTTAAAAATTGAATATGTACAAGATGGCAAAACCAAATTTGTCATGGTTTCACCAAAAGATCCGCAAGCTTTTGCTAAAGCGATTGGTGTTCCAATCCAATAAATATAAGAATGTAGAATAAAGGCATGTGAGCATGCCTTTTAAAGACAAGTGAATTATTTAAGAATAACCAATTGTCCAAGTTGTGCATCTAGGTGTATTTCAGTTTGTTCGGGATAATTCAAAAAATATACAGCCAAAATGGGCTCAAGTTCGACTCGAATTTTTCGTGCTAGATGGCGCGCACCGTAACGAATATCGTGGTTTTGATAAAAATGTGCTTTTGCAGCATCCGTAAGCTGAATGCTACGTTTTTGATGTTGTAGGCGTTGATTAAGTTTTTCCAATTCAATTTCCACCAGTTTCGGCAGTGCATCATCTTGCACAGGTTGGTATTGCAACACACGATCAATACGGTTAATAAATTCAGGGTCAAATTTACGCTGCATGACTTTTTTAATAATGCTGCTGACAGGCACACGTTTCAGACAAACCTTTTGAATTTTTTCGGGTAAAAAATTCAGCTTATCTAAATATTGCTGTGCTGCTTGTGCGCCGACATTGCTGGTCATAAAGATCATGCAATTACGAAAGTCGATGGTTTTAGTGCCGGATGTCAGGGTTAATTTACCACTGTCCAATACATTCATTAAGCCACGCAAAACTTCGGTTGAGGCTTTTTCCAATTCATCAAATAAAACAATACCCGGGCGTGTGTGGCTGCCGGCAATCGCTGTTTCATCAAACAGACTATGACCTTCTTTTGAACCGACATAACCCGGAGGCGCACCAGTAATTGCAGCGGCATAATGTTCTTGGGCTAGGGTATTCATATCAATACGGCAAAAAGCATCGGGGCGACCATAGATGACTTCACTGATCAAGCGCACGGTTTCAGTTTTGCCAACACCAGTTGGGCCGAGCATTAAGGTGACAGAAAGTGGACGCTCAGGACTAGAAAAATCTGCTTTAACTACATGCAGCATTTTTTCAATTTCATTTAACGCACCCTCTTGACCGATAATGCGTTGCTTTAAAAGCTGCATGACCTCAAGCGGTTCAAAATGAAAACGAGGCTTCCCCATCAAACGTTTTTTTTCGGCATTACTTAAGGTCGAAGTCGTCGGTTTTACCACATGAATGGCGGGATTAGCATTCGTCATGCATTATGTTCCTATGGTGGGATGTTCTGAGCATAGCAAAATTAGAATTTTCCATTAATAGCTTTTAGCAATCAGATCATTGCTGCCAACAAGAATAAATTCATTTGATTGCTTGAAAATGCAAGGCAAAGCATCACATCATGTCAGTACAGCGCTAAATAGCATGGGATAACATTCTGAGTGAACGAAAACGCACGCGAACATATCGAAAAGATTCTAGCCCACATGACCACCTTGCCCGGCGTATATCGCATGCTCGGCAAAGAGGATGAACTACTATATGTCGGTAAAGCTAAAAATTTAAAAAATCGCGTGTCGAGTTATTTTGTTAAAACCATTGAGCATCCCAAAACACAGGCTTTGGTTGCCCGTATTTATGATATTGAAACGCTAGTAGTGCGTTCCGAAACTGAAGCATTGTTGCTGGAACAAAACCTGATTAAGCTGCATCGTCCGCCGTATAACATCATGCTGCGTGATGATAAGTCATATGTTTATATTTTTATCTCTGCCGATAAGCCCTATCCACGCATTGCCGCAGGACGTGGGAAAGGTAAGCATCAAGCTGGTAAGTTTTTTGGACCTTATCCGAGTGCCTATAACGCAAGGGATACCTTGGTGGTATTACAAAAACTTTTTAATGTACGCCAATGTGAAAATAGCTATTTTTCTCAGCGCAAACGACCGTGCCTGCAATACCAAATTAAACGCTGTTCTGCGCCATGTGTTGGTTTGATTTCACCCGAAGATTATAAAGAGGATGTCAATAACTCGATTCGCTTCTTGCAAGGAGACACCAAAGAACTCAACCAAGAGTTGATTGCCAAAATGGAAGCGGCGGCCGAAGCACTCGAGTTTGAAAAAGCCGTATTTTACCGTGACCGAATGGCGCTACTACGTGATGTGCAAACCCAACAGGCGATTTATAAGGTTAAAGGTGAAGCCGATATTATTGCGATTGCTTATCAAGCAGGGGTGACCTGTGTGCAGATTATGCATGTACGCAATGGTAAAATGCTGGGTGGGAAAAGCTATTTCCCTGATATGCAGGGCGATGACTTAGGACAAATGCTATCAGACTTTATTGCTAATTTTTACTTTCAGGTGGCAGATGAAATTCCTGCTGAGTTGATTGTTAATGTAGAGATTCCAGACCGCAAAGACATGGAAGATGCACTACATCAGCACTTTGATAAAAAAATTCAAATCAAACATAAGGTGCGAGAAACCCGTGCCGAATGGCAAGAGCTTGCACAAATGAATGTGCAGCACGCCATTAAAGGCAAACTGGCTGATCATTTTGAATTGAATGAACGTTTTCATCAACTGGAACAAGTGGTTGGTCGTCCGATAGATCGTATTGAATGTTTTGATATTTCCCACACAATGGGTGAGGCAACGATAGCCTCCTGCGTGGTCTTTGATGCAGGTGGTGCACGTAAACGTGATTATCGGCAATTTGCCATCAATGACATTACTGAAGGCGATGACTATGCTGCAATGCGTCAGGCGCTGACTCGTCGTTATAAAAAGAACATGTTACCTGATTTGTTGCTGATTGATGGTGGTAAAGGTCAGTTACACATGGCGATGGAAGTCATGCAAGAACTGCAGTTAGATGCCTTTATAGTCGGGGTGTCGAAAGGAGAAGGACGTAAACCTGGTTTAGAGACTTTACACTTTACCGATGGTGAAAAAATCCAGTTACCTGAAGACCATAAAGCGCTGCATTTAATTCAACAAGTGCGTGATGAAGCCCATCGCTTTGCCATTACTAAACATCGAGCGAAACGTGATAAAAAGCGAGGCTCTTCGGTGCTTGAAGCCATTCCTGGACTGGGACCAAAGCGTCGCCGAGATTTACTGACACACTTTGGTGGGATTCAGGGGGTACTCAAAGCTTCGGAAAATGATTTGAAATTGGTGCCGGGATTAGGTGATGTAATGGCAAGAACCATTTATAAAATCCTGCACGAATAAGACTTTTTGATATTTTTAAGCATGATAAGTTGCATGTATTTGCCAAAATGTACATTGACGCATGGGTCACTGATCATTCACATCAATTGAGTTTTAGACAATGATATAAAATTCAAAAAAGATCAGGGATGGATATGTCACTTACAGCGTTATATCAACATATAGAACAGCATGAATGGGTGGATATTCCAGAAGGTTGGTTGCAAGGCAGAACCATCTATGGTGGTTTAGTTGCAGGCATGATGATGCAAAAGGCCTTGATAACTCTAGCTGATACGGGGCGTCGTCTACTCAGTTGTAATGTGACATTTGTAGGCCCTGTTCAATTGGCACCTGTCCGCTTAGCTGCGGAAATTTTAAGACAGGGCAAGTCAGTGACCACCATTGAAGTCCGTCTTTGGCAAGATGATGCAGTGCAAAGTATTCTATTGGTGAGCTTTGGTGTTCCACGTGAATCCTCGATTGTTGTTAATCAAGAGCGTATCGCACCGACTTTTCCAGAAGTAGAAACACTCAAAATTGCAGAACATCATCCACTGGCACCGCAATGCTTTCAGCAAATGGATTTGGCCTGGGTTGATGGGCAATATCCATGTACAGCCAGTCGTAAGCCCGACTTCAGTGGTTGGATGCGATTCAATCCCCTCAAACATGAAAATCGGAAGATGACTGAGGCTGATCTATTGGTCTCGATGGATATGTGGCCGCCTGGCGTGTTACCCATGTTTAAAACCATGGCACCAGCGAGCTCACTGACCTGGACTTTAACCTATGTACATCCATTACAATCGAATGTGCATAACTGGTTTAAATATAAAGTATTTACAGACTATGCAGCAGATGGTTATGCAACAGAATATGCGCATTTATGGGATGATCAGGATCGGTTAATTGCAATTGCACGGCAGACGGTTACAGTGTTTGCCTAGTGACACTGCTAGGCATTTCGTATAAAGTGAGTGCAACTAACGATGGATAAATCCTCAAATTATTCTGCATTTACATCGTGCATGAGGGGAAAACTGGGGTGTCTATGACAACAGGTCGAATCCTGAATATTCCTAATATTTTAACACTGGCACGAATTGCTTTAATTCCTGTATTTTTGCTTGTGGCTTATTGGCCACCTGCAATGGGTGTGGGTGAGCATGTTGCAAGTATGTCACGTCATATTTTGTTGACGTCGATTTTTGTTATTGCTGCTGTGACGGATTGGTTTGATGGTTATTTAGCACGATCATTAAATCAAACCTCTGCATTCGGGCGTTTTTTAGATCCTGTAGCAGATAAATTGATGGTTGCGGCGGCATTGATCGTCTTGGTGCAATGGCAGCCGACCATTTCTATGGCATTTGCTGCAATTGTCATTATCTCACGTGAAATTACAGTTTCGGCACTACGCGAATGGATGGCTGAACTGGGTGCACGTACTAGCGTTGCAGTGTCTACTGTCGGTAAATACAAAACAGCATTTCAAATGATTGCAATTTCAGTCTTCTTATTGAATTGGCAACCACTTGAAATGTTGGCGTATGGATTACTGTATACCGCAGTCGTATTAACATTATGGTCGATGTTTATTTATTTAAAAGCCGCATGGCCCTATTTAAAACAGCCTTAAACTGACGATTACAGTTGAAAAGCTCCTTTCATAAGGGGCTTTTTTATGGCCAACTATTTGAGTTAACTAAATTTTGTGTTTTTAAAAATTATAAAGTGAAGACAGGAATGAACAAATGAAGCAAAAATTGTTCAGGTAATTAGATCATGATTAAATAAGCAAATTTTGGATAAAAAAATTCCCAGACTTTGGGGGAAGACTGGGAAGGAAATCGGGGTTACTTATCGCTATTATTGAAGATGTTTCCATCTCCTTGATTTGTATTATAGGAAAGTGATTTAAAAAAAGCATGTAGGTTCTTGTAGTGTAATGTTGTGTTTTATTGAGAAATGTATCACAGATTTACAAACTTAATTTTTGATACAACTTATAAGCTTACTTTGGTGTAATCTGCCTTTTGAAAGCCAGTTAAATGTGTTAATTGAACCCTAGAAAATCGAAATATTTTAATTTTTTATAATATATTGAATGATTTAATTTGAAATAAAATTGACTACGTAATAAAAACTTTTTGTGCTGTAAAATATTTTAGCTCATAATTTTTACCACTATTCTCTATGGTTTAAATAAAAAAATAAGCAATATTTTTCGTTTAGTTCTGCTTTTGGTTTTAGCTTAGATCAAGATAAAAAGCGGCCTTTTAGACCCTGTGATGTGGTTGTAAATTACGCTTCCGCTTTCTTTTAGCCTAGTGTACTAATGCTTCTAAAATAAAAAAAGAGACTCCATAGAGTCTCTTTTTTTATTCAAGCCTATGCACATCTTCGATGTTTGTATTGCGAAAGAGCGGGGCAGTGCTTCTTAAAATAAAAAGGGAACCCGGAATGAGTTCCCATTTTGACAATTAGAACTACGCGCTTCGCTTGTCTTGCAGAAAAATAAGGCAGCGCCTTTTTTTCACTCGAAGCATAGCTTCTCGTCTTGCAGCGTGGCGGAGCAGTGCTCCGCTTTATCACGCTTCAGGCTTGAGCCCTTCGGCTTTTTCAAGAGACTCATCA
This sequence comes from Acinetobacter sp. YH12227, assembly GCF_013417785.1. NCBI lineage: Bacteria > Pseudomonadati > Pseudomonadota > Gammaproteobacteria > Moraxellales > Moraxellaceae > Acinetobacter > Acinetobacter sp. YH12227. Next base: position 15,892 of record NZ_VPDH01000027.1, read on the forward strand.
TTGCTGAAGAATTTTTCACGCTGTTCTTCAAGAAACTTTTTTGCATCTGGTTCAAACACATTTAAACGCTTTTCATTGATTAACGTTGTTTGGTGTTTTAACCATTCTTGCCAAGCTTGCTTTGACACGCTGTCAAACAATTCTTGACCCTTTGCACCGGGGAATGGTGCAAAGTCTAAACCTTCCATTTCAGCCTGATATTTACGGCAAAAAACTTGTCGAGACATATCAATACTCCATTTAACTTGAACAGTTATGCGTAAAGTTTTTCTAAACGAGCGTGTGCACGTTCAATCGCAGCTTCAACTTGAGCCGGTGCCGTACCACCAATGTGGTTACGGGCATTGACTGATGCTTCCAAAGTCAATGCTTTTTCAAATACATCCGCTTGAATCAAGTCAGAGAATTGCTGAAGTTGCTCAAGTGTTAATTCAGATAAGTCTTTACCTTCTTGAACACCTAGTGCAACGGCTTTACCTACAATTTCATGTGCATCACGGAATGCAACGCCATTTTTAACTAAGTAGTCAGCAAGATCAGTTGCTGTAGAGAAACCACGAAGTGCTGCTTCGCGCATGATTTCAATGTTTGGTACTAATGCTGGGATCATATCCGCAAAGGCCATCAATGAACCACGAACGGTATCAATCGCATCAAACAACGGTTCTTTGTCTTCTTGGTTATCTTTGTTATAAGCCAATGGTTGACCTTTCATGAGGGTCAATAGGCTCATCAAATCACCATAAACACGGCCAGTTTTACCACGAATTAACTCAGGAACATCAGGGTTTTTCTTCTGTGGCATGATTGAAGAGCCTGTACAGAAACGGTCTGGAATGTTCACGAATTTGAACTGAGCAGATGTCCATAGGATCATTTCTTCAGACATACGTGACAAATGCATCATGATTAAAGATGCCGCAGCGTTGAACTCAATACCGAAGTCACGGTCAGACACTGCATCTAGCGAGTTTTCAGCAACCGCTTCAAAACCTAATAATTCAGCAGTATATGCACGGTCGATTGGGTAAGTCGTACCTGCAAGTGCAGCAGAACCTAATGGCATACGGTTAGCACGCTTACGACAGTCAATTAAGCGCTCTGAGTCACGTACCAACATTTCAAACCAAGCCATTAAATGGTGGCCGAAAGTCACAGGTTGTGCGGTTTGCAAGTGAGTAAAGCCAGGCATAATGGTATTGGTGTTTTTAGCAGCGAGACCCAAAATACCTTTTTGCAATTTTTGTAACAAACCTAAAATGGCATCAATTTCATCACGTACATATAAACGGATATCAGTTGCAACTTGGTCATTACGACTGCGGCCAGTATGAAGTTTTTTACCCGCAATACCAATACGTTGAGTCAAACGAGACTCAATGTTCATGTGCACATCTTCAAGATCAATGCGCCATTCGAAGTTACCCGCTTCAATTTCAGCTTGAATGGTGTTCAAACCATTTACGATGTCTTCGCGTTCTTGCTCGGTTAATACGCCTACTTTTGCAAGCATGGTTGCATGTGCAATTGAACCTGCAATATCTTGTTTATAAAAGCGTTGGTCAAATTGTACAGATGCTGTAAATTCAGCAACAAAAGCGTCAGTAGCTTCAGAAAAACGACCGCCCCACATGCCTGAAGTTTGGGCTTGTGACGGATTTGAGGAATTAGAAGATGTGGTCATGTCGGCTCAATAAGATAAAAAGCAGTAGAACTAAAAACAGTATAGCAAATTCGAGCTCTGTTGCCGCAGTCAAGCGACATCTATCTTCGACTTCTTCAAATAGGCATGATCCAGCATCGTATTTTTTTAGCAGAATGGGGCGTTGGCAGCATCTTCTGGAGTTATTTGTAGCAGGCAATATATTAGGCTTGGTGTTGGCTTTAGCACAGGTGCAATCATGGCAGGCTTTGAGCTTAAATTCTGTTTTACAACATATTCTATTTATTAACTGGATACTCCTTGCCTTTGCGGCTTTTGTAGATCTCTGGAAAGATCGATTTAGTCAAATGGGTATTAAAATGGCTTTGCTGTGTGGTTTTAGTTTGTTACAAGCTTTGGTCTTTCTCACCACAGTCGCTTTAAATATCTTGCTGCACTTTGGTACAAATATGAGTCTTTCAGACCTTAATTTGGCTACGGCGACGCAAAATTTGGTTTTGCATTTAAGTTATGGTGTATTGCTTGGCGCATTTTGTTTTCGTTATTTATATTTAAGAGAACAGTGGGGGCGTCAACAACATAGCGAGTTAAATTCGCGTATACAGGCCATGCAGGCACGTATTCATCCACATTTTTTATTTAATAGTTTAAATAGTGTCATTAGTTTAATCGCAATTGATCCGGATAAAGCAGAGCAAATGCTATTAAATCTGTCTCGATTATTTCGAGCCAGTTTTCAAGAGTTAAAGTTGGTGAGTTTGCAAGAGGAAATAGACTTATGTCAGCGCTATTTGGCGATTGAACAGATGCGATTGGGAGATCGTTTAAATGTTGAATGGAAATTACAGCCGTCAGATCGATACTCAAGCGTACAAATTCCACTATTAACTTTACAACCTTTGCTAGAAAATAGTATTTTTCATGGAGTTGAAAAAATTCTGACAAAGAGTACGATAAGTATATTGATTGAAATCTTACAAAATCAAATAAATATCGTTATTACAAATCCTTATACACAGGATAAAATAAATTTACGTCAGGGGAATGGTATTGCAATTGAAAATGTGAAGCAGCGACTTGAGGCATACTATGGTCAAAGCGTCATCTTTCAAACCAATGCAGGCGAAGGAATGTATACGACTGTGGTGCAATATCGATATAAGTAGAAAATTACAGTTAATCTATAAAAACAACTGATGTTAACTGTATAAAGGAGGAGATATGGACATCCTGATTTGTGATGATGAGTCTCTAGCGATAGAACGATTGTCACGTTTAGTCACTCAACTTGGACATCATGTTGTGGCAACAGCAACACATGGTCGGCAAGCAATTGAGTTGGTTCAAAGCCTAGAGCCAGATGTCATACTATTAGATATTCAAATGCCTGAAATGGATGGATTAACTTGCGCGCAATATTTGCGTCAGTTAGATCCAATGCCCGCAATTATTTTTTGTACTGCTTATGATCATCATGCACTTGATGCGTTTCGATCAAATGCAGAGGGATATTTGCTAAAACCAGTTATGCAACAGGAATTGCAGCAGGTTTTAGATCATATTATTAAATTAACCCAAGCTCAGCTGAGCACGATAAAACAAAAAGAAAATATGGACGAAATCAAAATCAGCCGACATCAAATAGCGGCAAAAACCTATCGTGGTGTGGAATTGGTGCCTGTTGAAAATATTTACTACTTTTTAGCAGATCAAAAATACGTCACGGTAAGACATAAAAATGGCAGTGTCTTAATTGATGAGACGCTAAAAGATTTAGAAAATGAATTTGGTGATCGTTTTATACGTATCCATCGTAACGCTTTGGTTTCTATTGGTTTTCTAGATGGCCTTGAGGTTGTGAGTTCAGGTCAATACCAAGTGCGTTGTCGCGATCTGGAAGAACGCCTTGCGGTGAGTCGCCGTCATTTGCCAAATTTACGTGAGCGAATTCAAAAATTATAATGCACACGCGTATTTTCAAATTTAAATATGCTTGCATTTTAAAGTGAGCAGGTTAAGTTTAGAATAACGCTTAAACAGACTGCATTTTAAATTTTATGAAAATCCTCAAGATTGCAACTCGACAAAGCCCACTTGCATTATGGCAAGCGGAACATATTCGTGCGCGTTTAGAAGCACTCCATACCGATTTAAAAGTTGAGTTGGTTACTTTTGTCACTCAAGGTGACAAAATTATTGATACACCTTTGGCTAAAATTGGTGGTAAAGGATTATTCGTAAAAGAGCTTGAAGCGGCCTTATTAGATGGTCGTGCAGACTTAGCGGTGCATTCAATGAAGGATGTGCCGATGGCGCTGCCTGAAGGATTAAATTTAGCGGTAATTTGTGAACGTGAAGATCCGCTCGATGCTTTTGTTTCGAATACCTACAATCATTTTGATGAGCTACCACAAGGTGCAAAAGTCGGTACATCAAGTCTACGCCGTAAATGTCAGATTTTAAAACAACGTCCTGACCTTGAGATTATTGATCTGCGTGGCAATGTGGGTACACGTTTATCAAAATTAGATGCGGGTAACTATGACGCCATTATTTTGGCGAGTGCAGGTTTGAAACGTTTGGGTTTGGCCGAGCGTATCCGTCATACCATCCAACCGGAATTTAGTTTACCAGCAGTAGGTCAAGGTGCATTGGGGCTAGAGTGCCGTACCGATGACCAAGCCGTTTTAGATTTGATTCAGCCTTTAATGCATAGTGAAACTAATGCATGTGTACGTGCAGAACGTGCTTTCAATGCGTATTTGGAAGGTGGTTGCCAAGTTCCAATTGCAGGTTATGCAGTACTGCAAAATGGTCAAATTCACTTAGAAGGTCGTGTCGGCAGTGTGGACGGTAAAACATTACTGAAAGCACAGCGAATTGGCGCAAGCGAGAACGCTGAACAACTTGGTGTTGCCTTAGCACAAGAGCTTTTAGCGCAAGGTGCTGGTGATATTTTGAAGGCATTGTATTAATACATGTTGTTTATCAATACACGCCCTCAAGATCGTGCAGCGGTTCTCACTGAGACTTTGCAACAGGCCGGAGTGCGTGTACTAGAGCTTCCACTCCTTGAGTTAAAAGCTGCCCCATGGTCACAAGATTTGGCGCAGCTATATTCAGCCCTTTTGTATGCGCAAGTCATTGTTGTGGTGAGTCCTTCTGCCGTACATATGGGAATGGCTGGATTGGCTCAAGCGGGACTGAAGATTGAGCAATTAAAGCAGATTCATTGGATTGCTGTAGGACAGGCAACTGCAAATACATTAGCGGATTACGGTATCAATAGTGCAGTTCCAGAAGTCGAAACTTCAGAAGGCATGTTGAGTTTACCGATTCTAGAACAATTGGCTGCTGGTGCCACAGTTGCATTTTGGCGTGGTGAAGGTGGTCGCCAATTTATGATGCAGCAGTTAATTGATCGTGGTATTCATGTCCTTAACTTTGTTTTATACCATCGGCAATGTCCAACTGAAGCCGAACAAATTATTAAAAAAAATCGTACTGTTTTTGAGTCGTCATCTTCGTATTGTATGCTCGTGACCAGTGAAGCCAGTTGGCTCAATTGGTTGCGACTGATGCAGCCATATCCACAATGTGTTGCGGATGCATATTATTTGGTGTTGGGCGAGCGTCTGATGCAATTGCTTGAACATTACGGACAGCAGTCAAATTTAGAACTCAAAATACTGCAATTAAACGATTTAAATGCATTACATATTTTGCAGCAGGTTAGGCAGGTGCAGGGAAATACATGAAGAGGTTGGTTATTGTTGTTGTCATTGCCGCGCTACTTTGGCTGTTCAAGTTAAGTTTTGATGTTTATCAAATGAATGCCAAACAAACGGAGTTGATGCAGCAGCAAACGCAATTGCAGCAGCAAAATGCAGGTTTGAATGATCAGTTGGTTGCGATGAAGCGACAATATGATGGTCAGCCTGTAACTTCTTCACCTGCAAATCCGCCAGCAATGCAAGCAGATGATCACGTTGGTGTTCAGCCGATTACTTTGATTGGGCAGCGTTTAGAGTTGGTTGAGTTCGCATTACAACAGCAGCAATTTGGTGTGGCGCTAGAAAAATTGAATCAGCTAGATCAACAGCTGGAAATATTTAGTTTGGCACCCGCACTTAGAATGAGTCTGCATCAGGTGATTGCGAAAGATCGAGAGATGCTGACGCAATATGTGGTTGCGCGCCAAACTCAGCAAAATAAAATTAAACAAGTTTTACAGACACTGGATCAAGCACTGCAAAAAGAAATACAGCAGCCTTATCAAAATACCCCAAAACAAAAAGAACAGTCATTTTTGAGTCGCTGGATTCAGGTTGAAGCTGTTGAACGGCCGAGTGTGGATTTATTACAACGTGGAATTGTCTTAAAAGAAATTCAACTCAGATTATTATTGGCTCAGCAAATTATGTTGAAAGGGCAGTATCCTGAATTTCAACAAGAATTGACTGAAATTATTCAAATCATGCAGCAATTGCCTGATCCACATTTAAAGCAGATACAACAAAAAATAGTGCAATTAAAAGAAACACCTGTTTTATCTGTTCCTCAATTAAATACCCGTGCACTGATAGGTTAATGGCGATGAAACAAATTTTATTGGCCTATTTATTGATTAGCTTATTTGCCATAGCCATTATGAGTGTATTGAGCTTTGGTTATGGTGCTGGTTATGTCTATGTTTACTGGCGTGATTGGCAAGTTCAATCCAATATTTGGTTTATTATTTTTGTTTTAGCTTTAATCAGTTTTATTGTTCAAATGCTTTGGTATGGGCTAAAGCGTTATTTAAGCCGTGAGCAACGCAAAAGTGAAACTGTTTTTAATTTTAATAAATTACACCCTTATGAACAGCTTGCAGTTATTTGGTTATTGAATGCTGCACATGATCAAAAGGATTTTATTCAACAAGCATTTACTGAGTCAGGTTTATTAAAAGGTGTGATCGATGCACGATTATCTTGGATTCAGCAAGATTATCCAGCAGCATTACAGGCATTAAATCAAACCAGTCCTATGGCTTTTGAATTGGCTGAATTACAACGAATAGAAATTTATTTAGGACAAAATGATGGTGAGCAAGCATTAACGCATTTAGAGTTTTTAAATCAACATGAATTGTCACCATGGTTAAATAAAGTAAAAACTGCGTATGAACAGCGCTTGAATACCTTGTGGGGTGCCTTTGCTTTACAATTTCCATGGTTGTATTTACGCTCAACACGTTATGGCCATTTGGATGAGGTGACTAAGCAGGCCTGGTTGGCACAGTTATTACAAGCTTTTGATCAAGCAGATGTCGATGATTTGCAGAATTTAAAACAGCGTTACCATGATTTGCAGGATCAAATTGCCGAGAGAAATTATGCGGTCAAAGTGCTGTGGCTCAAAGTGTTATCTCGCATGCCGGATATGAGCCAAGAACATGAACGATTAGCTGTGCATCTGCTAGAACAGCAGTTTAATCAAGATGTGTTTTATATGTGGTTTCAGGCACAACTTCTCAAACAAAATCCTGACTATGTCGCGGTGGAGCAACAGATTGCGCTGTGGGAACAAAAATATCCTGCATTGCCTGTATTGAATTTTGCAAAGTGGAATATTTATAACGCAACCCAGCGTAGTGCAGAAGCGGATGCTTTGTTGGCACAATATCCTGATGATGTATTAATGAGCTATCTCAGAATTAAATCAGCATTAAATCAGCAGGATGATTTAATTCGACAATTAAATTTAATCTTTGAAAACAATGCGAATTTTATGGAAATAAAAATATAAGGAAATTGAATATGCAAGAATTAAACAACTATCCTGTGATATATGAACAAAAAGTTGCATGGGGCGATATGGATGCATTTGGTCATGTTAATAATGTGCATTATTATCGCTATATGGAAAGTGCACGAATTGCATATTTAGATTTGTTGAATATATTTAATCAAGATGTACTTACTGTTGTTGCATCAAGTCAGTGCAAATTTATTCGTCCTGTAATTTATCCAGATCAATTAAAAGTGGCAACGCGAGTAGAAGAATTAAGAAATAGTGCATTTCGTATGAGTTATCTATTATGGAGCGAGTCACAGCAAGCCTATGTAGCATCGGGTGATGCAGTTATTGTATGCGTCGATAATCAATTGATGCAAAAAATGGCGATACCTGAAAATATTAAACAACGTATTAAAGAAATTGAATTGACTGCTCAAAATAATATTTAAATACAAAAATGCATGATGAAATGAATATATTTGTGTTAATTTATTGTTGTGTAGCGTAAATTGTTTATTGAATAATTATTTTATTATAAATATTATGTGCAAGTTTTAAAAAGCAAAATAATACGATATTTCGGAGTAAAGATTATGCCTGATATTAGCAATCTATCAGTTGAAGAGTTAAAGAAATTACAAGTTGAAGCGGAAGCTTTAATTGCGTCTAAAAAAGACCAAGCGATTGAAGATGCGTATAATCGTATTTTAGAAATTGCTGAAAACTTAGATTTAACCGTAGAGCAGATTCTTGAATCTGGCGCGAACAAACGTAAAAAATCAACACGTAAAGCTGTTGAGCCACGTTACCGTAGTAAAGCGAATGCTGCTGATACTTGGACAGGTCGCGGTAAACAACCACGTTGGTTAGTTGCTGAGCTTGAAAAAGGCGCAAAACTTGAAGACTTCTTAATCTAAGTCTTTCATCAAGTCGTAACATCCTGAATCTAGGATGATGAAACCGAGCAAATGCTCGGTTTTTTTAGCTCTTTGAATTGGCTATGCAGAAAAAGTATGCATAATGTGCCTATAAAGAAAAAAAGTTTAAATCATGGATGTAAAGTTGAAAGTTCGGTTGTGGTGGGATGATCAGTAAATCTAATAATATTCGATGGCTCATTTTCGCCATCCTGAGTTTTTTTATTTTTGTCTTGCTGCAAGTCCCAGCAGCATGGTTGATCACAAAATTTTATAAAAATAATCAAATGTTGCACAACGTTAGCGGCAATATTTGGCATGGCCAAGCGGATTGGACCAAAGGTAACCTTAAAGGTTCTTTAAATTGGAAGACACGACCTTGGGATTTGATCTTATTGCGTCTTGGTGCAAATGTTGAAATTCATAGCGGTAACACCAAACTACAAGGCGTAGTGGGTTATGGCTTGGGTAAAGCCATCACCATTAAAGCGTTAGAAGGGCAAATTGCACCTGAAACATTAAAAAGTTTTGCCCAATGGCAATGGCCAATCAATGCGATCCAGCTGAAAGACGTGCAGTTTAAATACAAGCCGCAACAAGGATTTACTGCGACGGATGGTGAATTGCAATGGGCGGGTGGAGATCTTGGTTTTACCTTTGCGCAGCGCCAAGAGTCGATGAATATTCCTGTTTTGTCGGCAAAATTAAAAGATGATAACGGTAAGTTAACGATTGATGTGCGGGATCAACGTGAACAAAAAATGATGAATTTGCAGCTTGAGCCAGACTTGATGTTAGATGTGCAGCTCACCCAGCGGTTTTTGATGAATGTTGCATCCTATGAAGGTAAAGCTGGTCTTGATACTTACGTAATTAGCTCACGTCAGCCTTTATTAGCTGGGGTGAACTGATGCGTAATTATCTAGACACAATGCGCGAATTGAACTGGAAGCAAGCTGATCGTATTGCTCCATTGGTCTTGGCCTTATTAATCTTGTATCTATGCTGGAAATTGGCGGCATTTTTTTGGCTCTTGATTGCACCACCTCAGGCTATGCAAATTGAGCGTGTTGAGCTAGGTTCTGCTCAAGTGCAAGTACCGAATATTAGTTCGTTTGCGTTGTTTCAGGAACAATCATCAAATGCAGCAAACGAACAACTGAATATGGTGTTACAAGGTGTGGTGGTTGGGCAGCCAAGTCGCTATTCATCTGCGGTGATCAAAATTAATGAAAGTTCAGACCGTTACTTGGTAGGTGAAACGATAGAGGGTTCTTCTTATCAATTGTCTGAAGTCTATTGGGATAAAGTGATTTTGCGTCAAGCCAATGGGGCAACACGAGAACTGGCATTTAAAGGCATCGAGAATGGGCTGAATCAGCCGATTGTCCCTACAGCCAATGCGACCAATAATACAACGATGCAAAATAGCAGCACTGACAATAGCGCCATGACATCGAACAAGGCACAAAGTCAGACACAAACGGCGATCGGGCAAGCAGTTCAGCGCATGGCTGAAAACCGTGAACAATATATGCAAGAAATGGGGGTTACCCCTTCAGGAAGTGGTGGCTTTGAAGTGACAAGCCGCACACCGACCGCATTAAGAAATAAGCTAGGATTGCAACCGGGTGACCGTATTATGTCTTTAAACGGGCAAACCGTAGGTCAAGGTCAATCAGAAGCGCAATTATTAGAACAAGCCCGCCGTGAAGGGCAGGTGAAACTTGAAGTAAAACGTGGTGATCAAGTGATGACCATACAACAGGATTTTTAGTGATGATTCATCACTATATAGGGTTAGGAAACACAGGCGTATATGGCTTTTTTTAATAATAATCGTTCAACTCTAGCTGCCTATGCCATGTTGCCCTTGGCTGCGATGGTCAGTACGGCAAGTTTCGCTCAAACTTGGAAAATCAATCTACGTGATGCTGATTTAACAGCGTTCATTAATGAAGTCGCTGATATCACGGGGAAAAACTTTGCTGTTGATCCTCGTGTGCGTGGTAATGTCACAGTCATTTCCAATAAGGCTTTAAATAAAACAGAAGTCTACGATTTATTTTTGGGTGTTTTAAACGTTAATGGTGTGGTGGCCATTCCATCAGGCAATACCATTAAGCTTGTACCTGATAGTAACGTTAAAAGTTCAGGTATTCCTTATGATGCCCGACACCGTGCTTCGGGCGATCAAATTGTGACGCGTGTGATTTGGTTGGATAATACCAATGCCAATGACTTGATCCCTGCTTTACGCCCATTGATGCCACAGTTTGCACATTTGTCTGCAGTAGCGGGGACCAATGCGCTAATTGTCTCAGACCGTGCGAGCAATATTTATCAGCTTGAAACCATTATTCGTAATTTGGATGGAACTGGGCAAAATGATATTGAAGCCGTGACTTTGCAATCAAGTCAGGCGGAAGAAATGATTGGTTTGCTTGAAGCAATGAGCTCGACAGGTGCGTCGAAAGATCCGAAAGGCTCGCGCATTCGCCTGATCGCTGATAATCGTACCAATCGTATTATTATTAAAGGGGATACGGCGACGCGTAAACGTATCCGCCAGATGATTGAAACCTTAGATGTTCCTGCAGCGGATCGTTTAGGTGGGCTGAAAGTCTTCCGTTTAAAATATGCCAGTGCGAAAAATTTATCTGAAATATTACAAGGGCTAGTGACTGGGCAGGCGGTTTCAAGTAACAATAATTCGGCTAATTCAAATAATAATTCAACGAGTAACTTACTCAACGGCACATCTGATAATCAGTCATTAACAGCCAATAACAATACTAGTTCTGGGATTAATCTCAACAGTAATAATAATTCAAATAATCAAAACAGTATCAGTAGCTTTAATGCCAATGGTGTTAGCATTATTGCTGACGCGACGCAAAATGCTTTGGTGGTCAAAGCTGATCCGCAATTGATGCGTGAAATCGAATCAGCTATTCAACAATTAGATATCCGTCGTCAACAGGTATTGATCGAGGCTGCCATCATCGAGGTAGAGGGTTCCGATGCAGATCAATTGGGTGTGCAATGGGCATTAGGGGATATCAGTAGTGGTATTGGACTGATTAACTTTGATAACTTTGGTTCAAGTTTAAAAAATATTGCAGCAGGTTATTTGACAGGTGGTGCTGCGGGCGCGGGTAGTGCGGTCGGTGCGGGAACATCATTAGTATTGGGTGATTATCGAGAAGGAAGTGATGGTTCTCGTAAATTATACGGTGCCATGATTCAAGCATTAAAAGAAAAAACCAAGTCGAACTTACTGTCTACGCCGTCGATTGTGACCATGGACAACGAAGAAGCCTATATTGTGGTTGGTGAGAACGTACCCTTTGTAACAGGTTCTGTATCGACCGGTGCAGCAGGCGTTGCAAATCCATATACTACCATCGAGCGTAAAGATGTCGGTGTGACCTTAAAAGTGGTTCCGCACATTGGTGATGGTGGTTCGGTTCGTTTAGAGGTTGAGCAAGAAGTTTCAGATGTGAAAACCAATAAAGGTGAAGCATCTGACTTGGTGACCAGTAAGCGTGCCATTAAAACCTCCATTTTGGCTGAGCATGGTCAAACCATCGTTTTAGGTGGGTTAATTTCAGATAATACCCAGCATGGCCGTCAGTCTGTGCCTGGTTTAGGTTCGATTCCTGTTTTGGGTAAGCTCTTCAGTTCTGAGGGCAAGTCCAATGTTAAGCGAAATTTATTAATCTTCATTCATCCAACAATTGTAGGTAATTCAGCTGATGTGAAAAAAATGTCACAGCAGCGTTATAACCAGTTATATAGCTTGCAATTGGCACTGGATACCGATGGCAACTTTGCTAAGTTGCCTGAAAGTGTTGAAGATATTTATCAGCAACGTATTCCTGTGTCTAAAGGTGTTGCACCTGCACCCGTTCAGCCGGCCCCTGTTGCACAGCCACAAGTGACACAACCTGTGGTGACAACCCCTGTTGCGATTGAGCCACCTGTTAAGCGTCAAACAATTGCTGTACCAAATGGCAGTCGACAAACAAGTTCAAATTATCATGTGTTACCGACACAACCACAGTCCACAAAAAAAGTTACTGTTGCTCAATCTACCCACACAATGAATGTAAAGGTTAATGAATCAGTGTTAGTGCGGGAAATTCAGCAAAGTGTGGTGCAAAAAATTGATCAACCGATGGTTGTTGCAGGTTTATCTAGATCTTTTCAGTTGGATGAAGCATCAGCTTCTGCCAATAGAATGAATGATCACAAAGATGAATACCGAACCATACATTTGAACCCTGAAAATTTGTTAGCATTTCAAAAAAATCAACCGTTCACACAATCGACGCCAAGTTGTCAGAATGGGAATGGATATTCTCTGTGTTATGATTGATTTAGGTAAAGAGAGATAAGCTATGACTTGGAAAATTCAAGCGATTTCAGGTGATTTAACCGGTCAGGAAATCAGTATTGATCGCGATATGTTGGTGGGTCGCCACCAACAGGCCGATATTGTGCTACAACAATCTGAAATTTCGCGTAAGCATGCGGCATTTTTAATTAAAGAACAGGCACTCTGGTTGCAGGACTTAAACTCTTCAAATGGTACATTTATTAATGATGTGCGTTTGGATGGTGAGTCTTTATTAAAACAGGGTGATATTGTTCAGTTTGCGAGTTTAAAGTTTAGCGTGCTTGCACCTGCTAAAGCTGTTGATGTGCCTGTTGAAATACAGCAAAGCATTAATGAGATTCAAAGTGTTGAAGCTATTCAACAGCCAGCAGAAGCTGTGGCTGTATCTGAAACTGCGCAAGAAAAGTCTGCTGCGCAGCAAATGAATGATCAAGGCATGCCTGAACTCAAAGAACGTGATGGTTCGGTGCAGTTAACCCGTGATGGTATGCCTACGAATGTGGGTATTCCTAAGCCAGCACCAATTCCTGAAGGGGTTGATGTTAATGCGCCTGTGACACCCGAAGCCTGCAATGTTGAAATTCCAGAGAGCTGCGTTGAGCAAGAAAAAGAAGCGCAAAAAAATGCCTCTGTGGGTTTGATCTCTGTCATTGTATTGGTCATTCTTGCCATTATTGCATGGGTAATGTTCAAATAATTTTGGACAGCTCAATCAAAAGGCATGCATGAGCATGCCTTTTTTGTTTCAGTTTCAATTTAAAGAGGGTAAAAATGTTGGATGTACGCCTAGCAGATCGCCAAATGATTTTGTTTGATTTGGATGGAACCCTAGTGGATTCAGCTTCAGATTTATATCGTGCCATGAATATGAGTTTGAATACCTTGCAGTTGCCGCTTGTGACAGAAGTGCAGGTGCGTAATTGGATAGGTAAAGGAACATCGTTATTTTGTCAAAGTGTATTAGAACATTTGACTGGTAAGGTGGATGCGGCACAACATCATTTGTTACTGCAAACTTTCTTGAAAATTTATAATGCAGATCCTTGTGTGTTAACACAGCCTTTTAATGGCATCCTAGAATTTTTAAAATGGGGGCAAGCTGAGCAAAAGACTTTAATTTGTGTCACCAATAAACCTGAGCAGCCTGCGCGCAGCATTGTTGAGGCACTGGGGATGAATCAATACTTTGTAGATGTAATTGGTGGTGATCGCTTTGAAGAGCGTAAGCCGCATCCGAAACAACTTTTGTATTGTGCAGAACATTATGGTTTGCCGAAAGAGCAGATTCTAATGATTGGTGATTCGGTGAATGATGTTGAAGCTGCACGCCGTGCGGGTATCGATTGTATTGTGGTCAGCTATGGCTATAATCATGGGGAAAATATTCAAGATTGCCAGCCACAAATGGTGGTTGATAATTTAAAAGAATTATTGGGTTGAAATAAGCAGTGGGTAAGGACGTGGGAATGAGTGAGTGTGTAGTTTTTCGATGGCGTGATTAATTCAGCATCCAAAATAGCAAATGAAAATCAACCATACGAAAATAGATAGAGAAACAAGATGACTACACAAGCTCAATTTGAAGATTTAAAATCAGCAGGTTATAACCTCATTCCTGTGTATCGCCAGCGCTTAGCAGATACGGAAACGCCTTTATCTGTCTTTGCTCGATTAAAACAACATAAACAAGCCTATTTATTTGAATCTGTTGAAGGTGGTGAAAACTGGGCACGTTATTCAATCATTGGCTTAGGTGAATCGACCGTATTTTCTTGTAATGAAGGGCAATTAACGGTTCAACATACCAATGGTCAGATCGAAAAACAGGCTTGCTTAGATCCATTCCAATACATACGTGACTTCCAAGCACAGTTTAAAGTGCCGACACAGCAAGAGCTACCTGCACTGCCAAGCTTTACTGGTGGTCTAGTGGGCTACTTTGGTTATGATGCTGTACGTTATATTGAACCTAAGTTGAATAATGTCCCAGAAGCTGATCCAGTCGGCATTCCTGATATTTGGATGATGTTATCGAAGACAGTCATTGTCTTTGATAACTTAAAAGATACGCTGTTTTTAATTGTGCATGCAGATGTGAATGATCCAGCGGCTTATACCAAAGCACAAGCGCAGCTCGATGACATCGAAGCATTGTTGGCAACACCTGTTGTTTTGATTGCTGAAAAGCACACTGCACCAAATTTTGAATCTATTACAGGGCACGATAACTTTATTGAGTCGATTGCCAAGGTGAAAGAATACATTAAGGCGGGTGATGTGATGCAGGTTGTACCAGGGCATCGGATGGTCTCAGACTTTGATGGTGAGCCGTTACAGGTCTATCGTGCATTACGCCACCTTAATCCATCACCGTACTTGTTCTTGGTGCAAGGGCAGACTTTAGAAAACAATACACCTTTTCATATTGTTGGTTCATCACCAGAAATTTTATCGCGTTTAGAAAATGGTATCGCAACCGTGCGTCCATTAGCGGGTACACGCCCACGTGGTAAAACCAAAGAAGAAGATTTGGCGCTGGAAAAAGATCTGCTATCTGATGAGAAAGAAATTGCAGAACATTTGATGTTG
This sequence comes from Acinetobacter sp. YH12227, assembly GCF_013417785.1. Lineage (NCBI taxonomy): Bacteria > Pseudomonadati > Pseudomonadota > Gammaproteobacteria > Moraxellales > Moraxellaceae > Acinetobacter > Acinetobacter sp. YH12227. Next base: position 31,244 of record NZ_VPDH01000027.1, read on the forward strand.
ATTGATCTAGGTCGAAATGACGTTGGTCGTGTATCAAAAATCGGTAAAGTTCACGTGACTGATCAAATGGTGATCGAGCGTTATTCACATGTCATGCATATTGTGTCAAATGTGCAAGGTGAAGTGCGCGATGATGTAGATGCGTTGGATGTTTTTAAGGCAACATTCCCAGCGGGTACGCTATCTGGTGCACCAAAAATACGTGCAATGGAAATTATTGACGAAGTTGAGCCGGTCAAACGTGGAATTTTTGGCGGTGCTGTTGGTTATTTAGGCTGGCATGGTGAAATGGACATGTCGATTGCGATTCGTACCTGTGTAATTCGTGAAAATAAGGTCTATGTACAGGCGGGAGCAGGGGTGGTTTATGACTCAAATCCTGAATCTGAATGGAATGAAACCCAAATAAAAGCTCGCGCAGTGATCAAAGCGGTTGAATTATCGTCAAATGGATTGATTTTGTGAGTTTTTCACGTTTTTTTTAGAAAAAACACTTGCACAGATTTTTGTTTTTGCTAAACTGCACACCGTTCCGATACGAAACGTACGAAACACTAAGAAACGCCGGCATAGCTCAGTTGGTAGAGCAACTGACTTGTAATCAGTAGGTCCACAGTTCGAATCCGTGTGCCGGCACCATCTTAGAAGTTTGAGAGTGAGTAAAAAGAACAACACTGAAGTAAGTGTAAAATGGTGAGGTTCCCGAGCGGTCAAAGGGGGCGGACTGTAACTCCGCTACGAAAGTTTCGAAGGTTCGAATCCTTCCCTCACCACCAATTTTAAGACTTCAATAAGTGGTTTGTACCAACATCGTGCGGGAGTAGCTCAGTTGGTAGAGCGGCAGCCTTCCAAGCTGCATGTCGCGAGTTCGACCCTCGTCTCCCGCTCCATATATATTGAAGTACTTATATTTGCTCTTATAGCTCAGTGGTAGAGCACTCCCTTGGTAAGGGAGAGGTCTCGAGTTCAAATCTCGATAAGAGCTCCAGATTACAGTTTAGCAACATTGTTGCACAAGATTCCAAAAAGCAGGCTATTTAGTCTGCTTTTCAAGTATTGGGTGTTTATTTTTTAGGCGATATGTCGGAGCTGGGTGTTACTCAGAATTGTTTTCGACGTAAACGAGGAAGAAGAGCATGGCTAAGGCTAAGTTTGAACGTAATAAGCCACACGTTAACGTGGGTACAATTGGTCACGTCGACCATGGTAAAACAACTTTAACAGCTGCAATTGCAACTGTATGTGCAAAAACTTTTGGTGGCGAAGCGAAAGACTACGCTGCAATTGACTCTGCACCTGAAGAGAAAGCACGTGGTATTACAATTAATACTTCACACGTAGAATACGATTCAACTATTCGTCACTACGCTCACGTAGACTGCCCGGGCCACGCCGATTATGTTAAAAACATGATTACTGGTGCTGCTCAGATGGACGGCGCGATCCTTGTATGTGCTGCGACTGATGGTCCAATGCCACAAACTCGTGAACACATCCTTCTTTCTCGTCAGGTAGGTGTACCTTACATCGTTGTATTCTTAAACAAATGCGACCTTGTAGACGACGAAGAGCTTCTTGAATTAGTGGAAATGGAAGTTCGTGAACTTCTTTCTACTTATGACTTCCCTGGTGATGACACTCCAGTTATCCGTGGTTCTGCTCTTGCAGCTCTTAACGGTGACCAAGGTCAATACGGCGAACCAGCTGTTGTTGCTCTTGTTGAAGCGCTTGACTCTTACATTCCAGAGCCAGAACGTGCTATCGATCTTCCATTCCTTATGCCAATCGAAGACGTATTCTCAATCTCAGGTCGTGGTACAGTAGTAACTGGCCGTGTTGAGACTGGTATCGTTAAAGTAGGCGAAGAAGTTGAAATCGTTGGTATCAAAGATACAGTTAAAACAACTGTAACTGGCGTAGAAATGTTCCGTAAACTTCTTGACGAAGGTCGTGCGGGCGAGAACTGTGGTGTTCTTCTACGTGGTACTAAACGTGAAGACGTTCAACGTGGTCAAGTACTTGCTAAACCAGGTGCAATCAAACCGCATACTAAATTTGACGCAGAAGTATACGTACTTTCTAAAGAAGAAGGTGGTCGTCATACTCCATTCCTTAACGGTTACCGTCCACAGTTCTACTTCCGTACAACTGACGTAACTGGTGCGATTGCACTTAAAGAAGGTGTTGAAATGGTAATGCCTGGTGACAACGTTGAGATGTCAGTAGAGCTTATCCACCCGATCGCAATGGACCCAGGTCTACGCTTCGCAATCCGTGAAGGCGGTCGTACAGTTGGTGCTGGTGTAGTTGCTAAAGTTACTGCATAATACACATTGTTAAATACAGATCGAGAGTTACGACTCTCGATTTGCTCTGCAGGTCAGTAGTTCAATTGGTAGAGCGTCGGTCTCCAAAACCGAATGTTGGGGGTTCGAGTCCCTCCTGACCTGCCAATTTTTTTAAAAAGAAGCTTGATGCTGGCTCAACTGGTCATATAATAAGTCGCGAATTCTACGACGAGTACAAAAATGTCGAATGATAAATCGCGTGACGCATTAAGCGACGCGCCAATTCCTCAAAGAAATAATTCTGCTGAAGTTGTTAATTCTGGTTCCCCTCTGGACTTTGTTCTGTGGGCTATCGCATTGATTTTACTCGGCGGTTCAATGATGGTGAATCAATATTTGCCAGCATACTGGGCACCAGCGAATGATGTCTGGGTTCGTGTTGGGGTGATTTTGGCTTGTATCATCGTGGCTTTAGGTTTATTATACGCCACCCATCAAGGCAAAGGCTTTGTTCGATTGTTGAAAGATGCTCGTATTGAGCTACGTCGAGTGAGCTGGCCAACAAAGCAAGAGACCGTGACCACATCTTGGCAGGTACTTGCTGTAGTCTTAGTGGCATCCATTTTATTATGGTGTTTTGACTACGCTTTGAGCTGGTTAATGAAGTTTATTATCGGGTAAGAGAGCTATGAAACGTTGGTACATTATTCATGCCTATTCAGGCTATGAAAAACAAGTGTTACGCTCACTTAATGATCGAATCCAGCGTAGCGCTGTAGCCGATAGCTTTGGTGAAGTCCTTGTCCCTACTGAAGAAGTGGTGGAAATGAAGGATGGTAAGAAACGTAAGTCAGAGCGTAAGTTCTTTCCAGGCTATGTGTTAGTCGAAATGGAAATGAACGATGAAACTTGGCACATTGTTAAAGAATGTCCAAAAGTTTTAGGTTTTATTGGTGGTACGGCTGAAAAACCGGCACCGATTACGCAAAAAGAAGCTGATGCGATTCTTGCTCGTGTACGTAATACTGGTGAAGCGCCTCGTCCTAAGACAATGTTTGAGCCAGGTGAAGAATTACTCGTTATTGATGGTCCATTCACCGACTTTAAAGGCGTGGTGGAAGAAGTTCAATACGAAAAATCTCGTCTTACTTTGACGATTAATGTATTTAATCGACCGACTCAAGTAGAACTCGAATTTCGACAAGTCGAAAAAGCGAACTAATTTTAGTTGGTTGATAAACGCCCGATTTTTTATAAGTCGGGCATTGTTGTTGTAACGGTTGTCGTTACTTGAAATCATTGGGGAGCCTTCATCGGCGCTTGTACCCAGAGGTAATTGAAAATGGCTAAGAAGATTGACGGCTATATCAAGCTGCAAGTTCCAGCTGGTAAAGCAAATCCATCTCCACCGATTGGTCCTGCACTAGGTCAACGTGGTGTAAACATCATGGCATTCTGTAAAGAATTCAATGCTGCTACACAAAAAGTTGAAGCTGGTCTTCCAATTCCTGTAGTGATCACTGTGTACAACGACAAGTCGTTCACATTCATCATGAAAACTCCACCTGCTGCGATTCTTCTTAAGAAAGCTGCTGGTATCCAAAAGGGTTCAGCTGTACCTAACAAAACTAAAGTTGGTAAGTTGACTCGTGCTCAATTAGAAGAAATTGCGACTACTAAAGAACCAGATCTTACTGGTGCTGATTTAGACGCACGTGTACGTACCATCGCTGGTTCTGCGCGTTCTATGGGCTTGGAAGTGGAGCTATAAGACATGGCTAAATTAACTAAACGTCAAAAAGCCATTGCTGCTGCTGTTGAAGCAAACAAAGTTTACACTTTGGAAGAAGCAGTGCAAGTTCTTAACACTATTCCTGCTGTTAAATTCAAAGAATCTTTGGATGTTTCAGTAAATCTAGGTGTTGATCCTCGTAAATCTGACCAAGTTGTTCGTGGCGCGACTACACTTCCTGCAGGTACTGGTAAAACTGTACGTGTTGCTGTGTTTGCTCAAGGCGCGGCTGCTGAAGCTGCTAAAGCTGAAGGCGCAGACGTTGTTGGTTTTGATGATCTTGCTGAAAGCATCCAAGCGGGTAACCTTGACTTTGACGTAGTAATTGCTGCACCAGACGCTATGCGTGTTGTGGGTAAATTAGGTACGATTCTTGGTCCACGTGGCTTAATGCCAAACCCTAAAGTGGGTACAGTAACTCCTGACGTAGCTGGCGCTGTGAAAAACGCGAAAGCTGGTCAAGCACGTTACCGTGTAGACAAAGCAGGTATCATCCACGCTGCGATCGGTCAAGTAGGTTTCACTGCTGAAGCTGTTCGTCAAAACGTTGAAGCACTTGTTGCTGACCTTAAGAAAGCAAAACCTGCTACTTCTAAAGGTATCTACATTCAAAAGATCACTTTGAGCTCAACTATGGGTCCTGGTCTTACTATTGATGTAGCTAACGTTTCTAAATAAGTTTCGACTTATTACAGAATTTTAAAGCCCTGAGTAATATTTGAAGCACTGCTTTAAATATTACGCAAGAAGAAACCGGTTTCGGACTACTTGCAAACTTAGGCAAACTTTGAATTGATAAATTTTTCGTTTATCAGCGTCAAAGACCGCAGGTGAGGGGAGTTTTATGCTCTTTTCTTAATCGTCCAGCCTGCGTAGACGCGGTGGTGTGATTTGTTCATCCTCCGCGTGTAAGTTCAGTAATGAATTTACGAATTGGGAGTGCACTTGTTTGAGTGCATAAATCACCGTTAGGAGGTTTTACAATGGCTCTTCTTATCGAAGGCAAAAAACAGATCGTAGCTGAAGTAACTGAAGTTGCTTCTACTGCATTTGCTGCTGTTGTTGCTGACTATCAAGGTTTAACTGTAGAGCAATTAACTACTCTACGTGTTGAAGCTCGTAAACTGGGTGTTGCTACTCGCGTAGTTCGTAACACTTTGGCTAAACGCGCTCTTCAAGATACTCAATTCAATATCTTGAACGACAACCTTGTTGGCCCAACAATTTTAGCTTTCTCAACTTCTGAAGACGACATGGGCGCTGCTGCTCGTTTGTTCGAAGAATTTGCTAAAACTAATAAAGCATTTGAACTTAAAGCTGCTGCATTTGACGGTAAAGTTTATCAAGGTGCTGAAGTTAGCGTTATCGCGAACCTTCCAAACCAAGAGAAAGCTCTTACTATGCTTGCAAACGTACTTCAAGCTCCTATTTCGAAATTGGGTCGCCTTATTACTGCGCTCAAAGAGAAAAACGAGTCAGAAGCTGCATAAGCTCAAACTTAAACACACATCATTCAATACCCATTTGGAGTTAATCTCATGGCTTTAACAAACGAAGAAATCTTAAACGCAGTAGCTGAAAAAACTGTTCTTGAACTTGTTGAACTTATTTCTGCTTTCGAAGAAAAATTCAACGTATCTGCTGCTGCTGTAGCTGTTGCTGCTGCTCCTGGCGCTGCTGCTGCTGCTGAAGAACAATCAGAATTCAACGTTGAGTTGACTTCTTTCGGTGCTAACAAAGTTGCTGTAATTAAAGCAGTTCGTGAAGCTACTGGTCTTGGTCTTAAAGAAGCTAAAGATCTTGTTGAAAGCGCTCCTTCAGTTCTTAAAGAAGGCGTTTCTAAAGAAGAAGGCGAAGAGCTTAAGAAAAAACTTGAAGAAGCTGGTGCTACAGTTACACTTAAGTAATCTTAAGGGGAGTCGATTTTTTTATAATCGACTCCACAAATTGGCTGGTGCCCCTTGGGTCATCAGCCTTTTTGCGTTACAATAATCGGCTCGATTTTTGTTTGCATGATATAAAAATCATACAAATTAGAAATAATTTATAAAAACAAACGCTTACCAATATTTTTCAGTAAAAAATATTGTTAAGCGTTTTAATACCACTAAAAATTGCAGCATTTGTGAAAGTGGTGGCCATATCGGCCTGCGTAATTCCTTCTAAGTCCGTTCTGCAGGCGGCCTTAGTTTACTTTCCGAGGACTCCAGATGGCATACTCATATACCGAAAAGAAACGGATCCGTAAGAATTTTGGTAAATTGCCCAAGGTAATGGATGTTCCGTACTTGCTCGCGATTCAAGTGGACTCGTACAGAACCTTCCTTCAAGACGGCAAAACTCCAAAAAACCGCGAAGATATCGGTCTCCAAGCCGCATTTCGTTCAGTTTTTCCTATTGAAAGTTATTCTGGCAATGCTGCTTTAGAATTTGTTGAGTATAGTCTTGGTAAGCCTGAGTTTGATGTACGCGAATGTATCCTTCGTGGCTCAACTTATGCTGCACCAATGCGTGTAAAAATTCGTCTGATCATTAAAGATCGCGAAACGAAGACAATTAAAGACGTGCGTGAGCAAGAAGTCTACATGGGTGAAATGCCACTCATGACAGACAACGGTACTTTTGTTGTTAACGGTACTGAGCGTGTAATCGTATCTCAATTACACCGTTCACCAGGTGTGTTCTTTGACCACGATAAAGGCAAAACACACTCTAGCGGTAAAGTTCTTTATTCTGCTCGTATCATTCCATACCGTGGTTCATGGTTAGACTTCGAATTTGATGCGAAAGATCTTGTATACGTTCGTATTGACCGTCGTCGTAAATTATTAGCGACTGTAGTGCTTCGTGCGTTGGGTTATAACAACGAACAAATCTTAGACATGTTCTATGAAAAAGTTCCTGTTTACCTGGACATGGGTAGCTATCAAATTGATCTTGTGCCTGAACGCCTGCGTGGTGAAATGGCTCAATTTGATATCGTTGGTACAGATGGCAAAACAATTGTTGAACAAGGCAAACGTATTAATGCGCGTCATGTTCGTCAAATGGAAGCAGCTGGTCTGGAAAAACTTTTAGTACCTGACGAATATTTGTATGAACGTATTATTGCTGAAGACGTTGCATTACGTGACGGCGAAGTAATTGCTGCAAATACAGTACTAAGCCATGAAATTATGGTGAAATTGGCTGAAGGTGGCGTTAAACAATTTAACGTACTTTATACCAATGACATCGACCGTGGTCCGTTCATTGCTGACTCATTACGTGCTGATACAACAACTGGTCGCGAAGAAGCGCTAGTTGAAATCTATAAAGTAATGCGCCCAGGTGAGCCACCAACAAAAGAAGCTGCTGAAAACTTATTCAACAACTTGTTCTTCTCTTCTGAACGTTATGACTTATCACCAGTAGGTCGTATGAAGTTCAACCGTCGTTTGGGTCGTCCTTACGAAGTAGGTACAGATCAGAAGTCTCGTGAAGTTGAAGGCATTCTTTCTAACGAAGACATCACTGATGTATTAAAAACATTGGTTGAAATCCGTAACGGTAAAGGTGAAGTCGACGATATCGACCACTTAGGTAACCGTCGTGTTCGTTCTGTTGGTGAAATGACAGAAAACCAATTCCGTGTAGGTCTTGTTCGTGTAGAACGCGCTGTTAAAGAACGTCTATCACAAGCTGAAACTGATAACTTGTCTCCGCAAGATTTAATCAATGCGAAGCCAGTAGCTGCTGCAATCAAAGAATTCTTTGGTTCAAGCCAGTTATCTCAGTTCATGGACCAAAACAACCCGTTGTCTGAAATCACACACAAACGTCGTGTATCGGCGCTTGGTCCAGGTGGTTTAACACGTGAACGTGCGGGCTTCGAAGTACGTGACGTACATCAAACTCACTACGGTCGTGTTTGTCCAATTGAGACTCCTGAAGGTCCAAACATTGGTTTGATCAACTCATTGTCTGTTTATGCGAAATGTAACAACTTCGGCTTCTTAGAAACGCCGTATCGTAAAGTTGTTGAAGGTCGTGTAACTGATGATGTTGAATATCTTTCTGCGATTGAAGAAGTAGGTACTGTGATTGCACAGGCCGATTCTGGTGTAGATAAAGACGGTCATTTGACTGAAGAGTTCGTATCTGTACGTCACCAAGGTGACTTCGTACGTATGCCTCCTGAAAAAGTAACGCATATGGATGTATCTGCTCAGCAGGTTGTATCTGTAGCGGCGTCACTGATTCCGTTCCTTGAACACGATGACGCGAACCGTGCATTGATGGGTTCAAACATGCAACGTCAGGCTGTGCCTACTTTACGTGCTGATAAACCGCTCGTTGGTACAGGTATGGAAGCAAACGTAGCGCATGACTCTGGTGTGTGTGTACTTGCGAAACGTGGTGGTCGTATTGAGTTTGTTGATGCATCTCGTGTGGTTATTCGTGTAAACGAAGAAGAGATGATCGCGGGTGAAGCAGGCGTAGATATCTACAACCTGATCAAATACACACGTTCGAACCAAAATACATGTATTAACCAAAACGTTGTTGTACGTTTAGGCGACAAAGTTGCACGTGGTGACGTTCTTGCTGATGGTCCATCGACAGATGGCGGTGAATTGGCATTAGGTCAAAACATGCGTGTAGCGTTCATGACTTGGAACGGTTACAACTACGAAGACTCGATCTTATTATCTGAGCGTGTTCTTCAAGAAGACCGTTTAACGTCAATCCACATCCAAGAATTATCATGTGTAGCACGTGATACTAAATTGGGTGCTGAAGAAATTACTGCCGATATTCCAAACGTGGGTGAAGCAGCACTTTCTAAACTTGACGAATCAGGTATCGTTTACATTGGTGCTGAAGTTACTGCGGGCGACATCCTTGTAGGTAAAGTAACGCCTAAAGGTGAAACGCAATTAACACCTGAAGAAAAATTGCTTCGTGCAATCTTCGGTGAAAAAGCTGCTGACGTAAAAGACTCATCTTTACGTGTTTCTTCAAGCGTTAAAGGTACAGTTATTGACGTACAAGTGTTTACACGTGACGGTCTAGAAAAAGACGAACGTGCTCAAGCAATTGAGAAAGCACAGCTTGATGCGTACCGTAAAGACTTGAAAGAAGAATACAAAATCTTCGAAGAAGCAGCACGTGAACGTATCGTTCGCTTGTTGAAAGGCCAAGAATCGAATGGCGGCGGCACGACTAAACGTGGCGATAAACTGTCTGAAGATTTATTGTCTAGCTTAGAGCTTGTTGAACTTCTTGAAATTCAACCAGTAGATGAAGCAGTTGCTGAACGTCTAACTCAAATCCAAGTTTTCTTAAAAGAGAAGAGCATTGAGATTGACGAGAAATTTGCAGAGAAAAAACGCAAACTTTCTACAGGTGATGAGCTTACAACTGGCGTGTTGAAAGTTGTTAAAGTTTACCTTGCTGTAAAACGTCGCATCCAACCGGGTGATAAGATGGCAGGTCGTCATGGTAACAAGGGTGTTGTATCTAACATCTTACCAGTAGAAGACATGCCGCATGATGCAAACGGTGTACCTGTTGATATCGTGTTGAACCCACTGGGTGTACCATCACGTATGAACGTGGGTCAGATTCTTGAAACTCACTTGGGTATGGCTGCAAAAGGTCTTGGCGATCAAATCGACAAGATGATGAAAGAGCAACGTACGATTCTTGAGCTTCGTGCATTCTTAGACAAGATTTACAACAAAGTTGGTGGCGAGCAAGAAGATCTTGATAGCTTAACTGATGAAGAAATCTTGGTACTTTCAGGCAATCTACGTAAAGGTGTTCCTTTAGCGACGCCTGTATTTGATGGTGCTGAAGAATCACAAATTAAAGAGTTGCTTGAACTTGCGAACATTTCACGTACTGGTCAAACAGTATTGTATGATGGACGTACAGGTGAACGTTTTGACCGTCCAGTAACTGTAGGTTACATGTACATGTTGAAACTGAACCACTTGGTTGACGACAAGATGCATGCGCGTTCTACTGGTTCTTACTCTCTAGTTACACAACAACCATTGGGCGGTAAAGCTCAATTCGGTGGTCAGCGTTTCGGTGAGATGGAAGTATGGGCACTTGAAGCTTACGGTGCTGCATATACACTTCAAGAAATGTTAACTGTGAAATCGGATGACGTTGAAGGTCGTACTCGTATCTACAAGAACATTGTAGATGGTAACCATTATATGGATCCGGGTATGCCTGAATCGTTCAACGTATTGACCAAAGAGATCCGTTCTTTAGGTATCAACATTGAACTGAAAAATGGTGACTAAGTAACCATTCAATCCCCCCAACCCCCTTTATAAGGGGGGGATTTACTCCTCTTATTTTAAGGGGAGTTTCCCGCTTAAATCAGGCGGGATTGAGGGGGATTACTCAGTTAAAAAACAATATTTGTGACCCAGTTGTGAAGTGAAAATCTCCACAACACACGGAGAAAAAAATTGAAAGACTTGCTCGATATCATGCGCAAAAAGACGGATTCAGACGGTCATGCTCCTGTAGAGTTTGATCGCATCCGTATTGGTCTTGCGTCACCAGAAATGATTAAGTCATGGTCTCACGGTGAAGTGAAGAAGCCAGAAACCATCAACTACCGTACGTTCAAACCAGAACGTGATGGTTTATTCTGTGCCAAAATCTTTGGTCCAGTAAAAGATTACGAATGCTTGTGTGGTAAATACAAGCGTATGAAATACAAAGGCGTCATTTGTGAAAAATGTGGCGTTGAAGTAACAACTGCAAAAGTACGTCGTGAGCGTATGGGTCATATTGACCTTGCTTCTCCAGTTGCACATATTTGGTTCTTAAAGTCACTTCCTAGCCGTATCGGTCTATTATTAGACATGACGCTACGTGATATCGAACGCGTATTGTATTTCGAATCTTATGTTGTCACTGATCCTGGTATGACTCCGCTTGAGAAATACCAACTTCTAAACGATGAAGAATACTTCACAGCATTAGAAGAACACGGTGACGAATTCAGCGCGAAAATGGGTGCGGAAGCTGTTCAAGACTTGTTGAAAGACATCGATCTTGAAGCAGAAATTTCACGTCTTCGTGAAGAAATTCCAAATACAACTTCAGAAACGAAGCTGAAAAAAGCATCGAAACGTCTGAAATTGATGGAAGCGTTTAAAGATTCGAACAATAAGCCTGAATGGATGGTGTTGACTGTACTGCCAGTACTTCCACCAGATCTTCGTCCTTTAGTTCCTCTAGAAGGTGGTCGTTTCGCGACTTCTGACTTGAATGATCTTTACCGTCGTGTAATTAACCGTAATAACCGTTTGAAACGTCTACTTGACCTTGCGGCTCCAGATATCATCGTACGTAACGAAAAACGTATGTTGCAAGAATCTGTGGATGCATTGCTGGATAACGGTCGTCGTGGTCGTGCAATTACTGGTTCGAACAAACGTCCTCTTAAATCTTTGGCAGACATGATCAAAGGTAAACAAGGTCGTTTCCGTCAAAACTTACTTGGTAAGCGTGTTGACTATTCAGGTCGTTCGGTAATTACTGTAGGCCCTACTTTACGTTTACACCAATGTGGTCTTCCGAAGAAAATGGCACTTGAATTATTCAAGCCATTCATTTTTGCGAAACTACAAGCATCTGGCCAAGCAACAACCATTAAAGCTGCGAAGAAAATGGTTGAGCGCGAAACACCAGAAGTTTGGGACGTTCTTGCTCACGTAATCCGTCAACATCCAGTGATGTTGAACCGTGCGCCAACACTTCACCGTTTGGGTCTTCAAGCATTTGAACCGACTCTAATTGAAGGTAAAGCGATTCGTCTTCACCCGTTAGTTTGTGCGGCATTTAACGCCGACTTCGACGGTGACCAAATGGCGGTACACGTACCATTAACACTTGAAGCTCAGTTAGAAGCTCGTGCGTTAATGATGTCAACTAACAACATCTTGTCTCCTGCGAACGGTGAGCCAATCATCGTACCTTCTCAGGACGTTGTCTTAGGTCTTTATTACATCACACGTGATGCAATTAATGCCAAAGGTGAAGGCATGGTGTTCGCGGATACTGACGAAGTAAACCGTGCACTTGCAACAGGTCAAGTTGATTTACACGCTCGTGTTAAAGCGCGTGTACACCAAACTGTAATCGACGAAAATGGTAACCGTGAACAACAAACGATTGTTGTTGATACAACACCAGGTCGTTGTTTACTTTGGGAAGTTGTGCCTGAAGGCATGGATTTCCAACAAATTAACGTTGAGATGACTAAAAAGAACATCTCTAAATTGATCAACTCTTGCTACCGTAAATTGGGTCTAAAAGATACGGTTATCTTTGCTGACCAATTGATGTACTTGGGCTTCCGTCAAGCGACTCACTCAGGTGTGTCTGTTGGTATGGAAGACATGTTGATTCCGCCACAAAAACAAGCAATTATCGAAAAAGCTGAAGTTGAAGTTCGTGAAATCGAACAACAATTTGAGCAAGGTTTCGTAACTGCCGGCGAACGTTATAACAAAGTTGTCGATATTTGGGCACGTACAAACGACCAAGTAGCGAAAGCAATGATGGACAACTTGTCATTCACAACTGTTAAAAACAAACAGGGTGAAGACGAGAAACAAAAATCATTCAACTCGATTTATATGATGTCTGACTCAGGTGCCCGTGGTTCGGCAGCTCAGATTCGTCAGTTAGCGGGTATGCGTGGTTTGATGGCTAAGCCAGATGGCTCGATCATTGAAACACCAATTAAAGCAAACTTCCGTGAAGGTTTGACAGTACTTCAGTACTTCATTTCAACACACGGTGCGCGTAAAGGTTTGGCCGATACAGCATTGAAAACTGCGAACTCTGGTTACTTGACTCGTCGTCTTGTAGACGTAGCACAAGACTTAGTAATTACTGAGCCAGATTGTGGTACTTACGACGGTCTAGTAATGACACCGTTCATTCAAGGTGGCGATGTAATTGAAAACCTTGGTACTCGTGTATTGGGTCGTGTAGTTGCTGAAGATGTGAAAAAAGCGGGTACAGAAGAAGTTCTTCTTGCACGTAACACATTGATCGATGAAAAACTTGCTGCATTTATTGAAAATGCAGGTGTCGACGAAATTAAAGTACGTTCAGTTGTAAACTGTGCGTCTACATTCGGTGTATGTGCGAAGTGTTATGGTCGTGACCTAGCACGTGGTCACCAAGTGAACCCAGGTGAATCTGTAGGTGTAATGGCTGCTCAATCAATTGGTGAGCCAGGTACTCAGTTAACCATGCGTACGTTCCACGTTGGTGGTGCTGCGAGCCGAACTTCTGCTGCAAACAGCGTACAAGTTCGTAACAAAGGTACAGTACGTTTCCACAATGTGAAAACAGTACAACACGCAAAAGGTCACTTGGTATCAACTTCACGTTCAGGTGAAATCGGTATTGCGGATGATTTAGGTCGTGAACGCGAACGTTACAAACTTCCATACGGTGCTTCAATCATCATTAAAGATGGCGAAGCTGTGGAAGCTGGCGGTATCGTAGCGACTTGGGATCCGCATACACATCCACTTGTTACAGAAGTTGCAGGTAAAGTACGTTTCAGCCAAATCGCTGATGGCGTAACTGTTACATCGAAAACTGATGATGCAACAGGTATGACGACTATTGAAGTACTTCCAGTAACTTCACGTCCAGCATCTGGTAAAGATATGCGTCCAGCTGTTGTATTGGATACAACGGATGGCGGCGAACAGTTCTACTTCTTGCCACAAAATACGATTCTGACTGTTCGCGACGGCGAAACAATTGGTGTCGGTGACGTTATTGGTCGTGTACCACAAGAATCTTCACGTACACGTGATATTACCGGTGGTCTACCGCGTGTAGCTGACTTGTTCGAAGCACGTAAACCGAAAGAGCATGCGATCCTTGCTGAAATTTCAGGTATCGTGAGCTTCGGTAAAGAAACCAAAGGTAAGAACCGTCTTGTGATTACTCCGGATGATGGCTCTGAGATTTACGAAGAGTTAATTCCGAAATGGCGTACCATTAACGTGTTCGAAGGCGAGCATGTGAACCGTGGTGAAACCATTTCTGATGGTCCGCAAAACCCACATGACATCTTACGTTTGAAAGGCGAAGTTGCACTGACAAACTACATCGTGAACGAAGTTCAGGACGTATACCGTCTGCAAGGTGTAAAAATCAACGATAAGCACATTGAAGTTATCGTACGTCAAATGTTGCGTAAAGTTGAAATCACTGACGGTGGTGATACAAGCTTCATCAAAGGCGAACAGGTGGAATACATCCGCGTTGTTCAAGAAAACCAAGCAGTGGCAGCTCAGAACAAATTCCCAGCGAAGTTTGAACGTCAATTGATGGGTATTACCAAAGCGTCACTTTCTACTGACTCGTTCATTTCTGCTGCATCGTTCCAGGAAACAACTCGTGTGTTAACTGAAGCGGCTGTAACAGGTAAAGAAGATGAATTACGCGGTCTGAAAGAAAACGTAGTTGTAGGTCGTCTGATCCCAGCGGGTACAGGTTTGGCTTACCACTTAGAGCGTCGTCGTCAAGAATCTGAAGCTGCAGAGCTTGAACTTCACAATGATTTCTCTGATGTAGATCAAGCTTTAAGCCAAGCATTTAGCGATGAATTTAACGGTCTTTAATTAGCCTTTAAACCATTCAAAAAAGAGCCACCTTCGGGTTAATGCCAGTCAGTTAAGAAATTGACTGGCATTTTCTTGGATATTTTTGTGCTTTAATTTTCACTACTCGCGGACATTGCCTTTGCCTTTTTTCAGGTAATACAAATATTTTAGATTGTTCAAATAA